>NZ_JBHIRE010000008.1:0-94226 GCF_042196885.1 Bartonella sp. AA86SXKL
GGGAATTTTGTTGAAGATGATTTTGTGAGTATGGCAAAAGTTCTCAAAAGCATACAAGGCAAATTTGTCTTGAGTCTAAATGATTGTGATGCGGTTCGAGAGATCTTTAAGGATTTTGACTTTTTAGAATTAGAGACCCTTTGGACCTCTGGTTTTGCTAAAAAACCACCCCGAAAAGAACTCTTGATTCGTAATAATTGAAGAAAATCATAAAAAGATTTGTTAGAATCAGAAGAAATATTTCTTCTCTAATAGGACTTTTTATATGGTTACATCTTTTGGTAAAATTTTACGGAAACTTCGCATTGATCACTCCGAACGCCTCTTAGATATGGCTAAGAAATTAGACATATCTGTATCATTTTTATCTGCTGTAGAAATTGGCAAAAAATCTGTTCCTGTAGGACTGGAGGAAAAGATAATTGAACTCTATGCTTTAGATCAAGAGAAGGCTTTACTCTTAAGGAAAGAAGCCTATTCTTGTCGAAAAAGCATCATCATAAAGCCTTCTACTCCGTTGCAACGTGAAACTGTTGTTGCGTTTATGAGACTTTTAGATGGCTTACATCAAGAAGCGTTAGCAGACTTCAAAGAAACATTAGAAACATTGTGCGAAGCGTGCTTTATAGAGAAATGTTAAAAATCCTATTCCCTTAACTTTTATCCACGTATCCCGTACTTTTAAAAAGATATATAAAATCAATTATCTATATAGATAAAAAGAGGTCTTGTTATTTCTAGCAAAAGAAACAGCAATAAAATGTGAATAGAGAAAAAACTCAAAACAAATAGCTGATGTCATCAGGAGAACAGGTGTTTGATTGTTTTCTCTAAAGGTTAGAACAATCTAGATTGAAAAAATCTGCTCGTTATTATTTTGCTTTGGAAGTTTTTGTAAGCCATTGCTTACGGTAACGACAAAATCATATAAATATTAGGCGTTTTTTTGATGGTGAGCTGTGCCATCAATATAAGTCTTTCAGGTTAAAATGCCTAACAGTGCAAATAGATTTTACCAGATACATGATTATAGGCAGATATCTTTTTCTAAACGTATTAATGAAGTTCTGTTTCACAAGAGAAGTTATTGTAAGAATTGTTTTTTAAGCTCTTTAAAAAATTGGTTGTTTAAATTTTGTTGTTTAGAAAATTACTATTGCTTTTAGAAGCGAAGATAAAGTTCTTTATGTATTTTTTCTCAAAGAGGATTGGCGTTGGTAGAAAATAGTGGATAACAAAGTTACATGAGGCATTGTATCATTGTTTTTACAAAAACTTTAATAAACAGCAGCAAGGTATTACAATAAAATCTCATAGAAGAGTAAATTAAAGAGAACAATGAACGTGTGACAGTTTTACGATTCTTATTGTTATTGTTCTCACAAGAGGAAGGATCAAACTTATTTTTTTAATATTGATACAAGAGTAATTTTTATTACAAGTGGAGGCGGACAAAATGCACTCCGCAACTGTATTTCGGTGCAAAATTATTCAATATTACCATAAAAGGCGCTCAAGAACACTACGACTAGCAAAAACAATCATCGGAAAATGGCTTTTTACACGAGAAATCTTCCAATAGCTCTGAAACACACACAACAACAATTCTCTCTATCCTTGAGGCAACAGGCAATGTTGATATGGATGTACAATGAGATGCTACGATTATTGCTTCTCATCTGATTTCCGATCAAGATATCAATGTAATGGGAGAAAGTATGACGATTGTTGGCATGACAGACCATCATAGCAGCCATTCACAGACGCGTGAAACAGGTTTTGATGGGAATAGATTTGACTTTGTAAGCAGAATTATTAGCGGTAATGGCTATACCTACGAGACGATACCTGCTGGCAGTAACGTTTGGATAGAATGGTAGAGAGTGGCTACAAATCCCATAAATCCCCATACTTGCCTTGGAGATGCGAGCCAAGCATGTCGGTATGTTCATGGCTCATTCAATCGAGTACAAGTCCCTTTAAGGAGGAAAAAATGAAACAAAGCTTAAAATTATTGAGTTGCATAGCTTTATTAGTTATAATGGGATGCCAGTTTAATAAACCTCCTGAAGAATACTTCACGGTGTGGGAGAAATCAGGAGCAGATCGGTTTGAGGTAAAAAAGCACTTTTAGAATGTGGAATGCCAGCTCCTTATGATGTGTTTCCGGAAAACAGAAATTTAAGCAACAATGCATGGGCAACCATAGAAGCTTGTATGATTCAAGCTGGTTTCCATGATAAATATGATAGGGGGGGCTGGTGTGGAAATCATAAAGCCGAAAACTTGCCGATTTGTCGTCCAGGCGCTGTCATCCCGAGGCGCAGTGTCAAGAAGCGCTTAAACAGCCCTTTTTGTAAAAAGCATCCAGAACAATATGAATGCTATCCTTAAATCTTGCAGCTAGTGATAAGCAACAATCCGCTATCCTTGCCTTCGCTTGGAATGGTGGGATTGTTCCCTCTCTTTCATTATTTAACGGATGAAGAAAAGCAGCATTTGCAAGAAGGTTCTGATGGCAAGGTGCATGTATCCTTTAATGGCATCTTTACTCCACCAGAGGAAGCCGCTGTTTATACAGAGCAACATGCGAAGGATAAAAATAATCCGCTTTATTTTGTTGTGTTCCCAGAAGCTGATTCTGCTATCTCAGAACTTTTGGTCGCGGGTTATCAGAAGTTTATGGAAAATAACTTTTGGGGTTTGACCAATTCCACACAAGAAGCAAAAGATTTGGTGTATAGCCATGGTATTACAGGGTTGGAACTTTATGGACATAGCCGCGGGACAATGACATTGGGGAATATGCTGAATTCTTTCAAACAAGAAGGTGTTCGCGGGATAGCCGATAACACGAATATCAATTTCTATGGACCAGCCTCTAATGTTTTAGTTGCATACGGTCTGTTAGGTTATGTGAGTGATGGCAAACAAACCATTATTGGTTTTGATGGGAATAGATTTGACTTTGTAAGCAGAATTATTGGCGGTAATGGCTATACCTACGAGACGATACCTGCTGGTAGTAACGTTTGGAAAGAATGGTGGAGAGTGATCATGAATCCCATAAGCTTCCATACTTGTCTTGGAGATGTGGGTTATAAATGCCAAAAGTTTTATGGCACATCTCATTTAGAACAAAAGCCTTGAATTAAATCATGGAGTAAAAATGAAACAAACTCTAAAATTATTAAGCGCGATAACTCTATTGAGTATAGCTGGGTGCCAGTTTAATAAAACTCCTCCAGGAGAGATAGCTACGTGGGAGAAACCTGGAGCAGATTTTACTGAGGTAGCAAAAGCATTATTAGAATGTGGTATGCCAACGCCTTATGATGTTGATCCAGAAAGCAGAAAGCTCAGCTACAATGCAATAGCAACCATAGAAGCTTGTATGTTCCAATCAGGTTTCCGTGATAAAGTGGGGGGACTTGGTGCGAGAATCATAGAGCCGAAAACTTGCCCATTTGTCGTCCAGGCGCTGTCATCCCGAGGCGCAGTGTCAAGAAGCGCGTGAACAGCCCTTTTTGTAAAAAGTATAAAAATAGTCGCAAATGCCAACCTTAAGTTTTGCTGTTTGTGACGATCACAGTCCCTACCTTCATGTTTTTCATACCCGTACGCGGGGGGCTTAATTCAGCATGTCAATGCTATTTATTTATGGGTACCACAACTGTTGGCGCAATAATATAAAATATCTATTTTGGTTGTAATCAAAATATTGATAATAATTATAAGCATATCGTTGATAGATATATGATTTTAGTAATAATTTTACCGTATTTTTGATATAATAATTATGGTATAATCTTCGGAAAGATAAAAATAATATATGTTGATAATGTTCATCATTGTTTTGGAAATAAAAAATAGCATGTAAAATAATTTATAGATTGTTTCGTAATCTCAAAATTACTCAAGGATAGGAAAATGAAGCAGATTTTAAAATTATTAAGCGGGATAACCTTATTTGTTATGGCTGGATGCTACCCTGAGCAGCCTTCTCGAACAGCTGTAGATGCATGGGAAAAATCCGGTACTGATCAGCTTGAGATCAAAAAAGCTCTGTTAGAATGTGGAATACAGCATTTTGATGGTCGTCTTGATACAGAAACAAGTACGGATGAGAAATTCAATGCTGAGGAGTCTGTGAATGCATGTATGATCCAAGCAGGTTTCCAAGATAAATTGGGAAGAATGAAGTGGTGTGAGAAATATAAAAATCTTCCAATTTGTCAGCCTGATGCAGTTATTCCTCAGCGAAGTGTAGAGAGGCGTTTGAATAGTCCTCATTGTCAAGAGCATAAAGAACAACCTGAATGTCAACCTTAAGTATTGAGGCTGCTGTAATCAAAAATCCTTACATTCTTGTTTTTCCATGGGGGGTGGGATTGTTTCTTCAATATCTATATGCTAACAAAAGTCATTTTGCGTGTGAGTAAATATTAGAAGACTTATCAGTCTTTCTATCGTAAATATTGACGGAGGGGGAAATGAAAAAAACATTGAAATTATTGAGTGCTATAATTTTATTAAGCTCTGCTGGGTGTATTAGCAAACCTCCCCCATCGACGTTAGAATTATGGGAAAAGTCTGGTGTCAGTAAGTCTATGGTCCAACAAGCACTGTCAAAATGTGGTTGGAAACCAATCTACGCTTCTTCTAAAAATATGGATTCGCGTGCAAGTGATTTTGCAGCAGTTTATGAGTGCATGACTAAAGCAGGTTATCGGTACAAATTACAAGTTTCAAAGGGAATCTATTTTTCATCAACGCCGCGAAGTGATTCATTTTTAGTTAATTTAATGGTAGCAGGGTATCAGCAGGTTATGGACAATGATACTTTTGGTGTAACCAATTCGACACAACAAGAGCGAGATTTGATGATACGTTTTGAAAATGATAAAAAGCGCCAGAAAATAAAAAAAGCTTTGTACAAGTGATCATCAACAGTAGAACGTTGATTTTTAAAGCAATAATTAAATAAAAATATTAAACGGGAGAAGAGAGAAATATAGCTCTTTTGTCTCCAATGTAGTTATATTCATCAGCTACGAGATTGGCAATAGTGTTGTGGTCAGATGATGCTAGCGGAGGATAGTGGGTTGTTGTTTAGAGAAATTTATTCAATATAAAGAATGGCAAATAATAGCTTTGCTAAAATATCTGCTTTAACGATAATAAACAGATAGCTTTCATAGAGCTAATTTTGATGAAATTTTATTTTGGTGTTTTTTAAGTTCAGAATGGTGAGTGTTTTACTGTATTTTAGATTTTATCAAAAGATCTAAAATATTACATTTATTAATTCAAATCATTGATGATAGGGTATTAGGAGAAGTTTTTTATTTATTCAAATTTCTTTGTTAGATATTTAACATTTTTAATATAGAAATTGTGTACATTAGCTTATACATTAGTGTGCAATTTCTTGTTTTTTTGTTGTGGTTGAAGAGATGATGCGGTTATAGATTTCGTATATTGTATCTTTTTGTGCTGTGTTTTATTAAAACGTTTTAATCGTTTAATCTTAAAAGTTATTCTCATGTTGTTGTATTTTTATTTTTTTGTGGTGAGATAAATTGAATATTATATCTCTTCAAAATTCGCATTTTTTCACGTTTTTTTAAGATTGGTTTTTGGGACTTTTGTAATTACAGTTTTCAGCGGTTTTTGAGATGCCTTCTTTAAAGGGATTGTCCTCCTAAATGGTATTTTTAAACTTTTTGTTCTTTCTTTACATAAAACACAAAACATATTATTGAATGCTATGATTTTATCATAAAAAAATAAAATAATTTTGTTTGTTTTGTTCTTATTGTGTTTAATTTGTGGTTTATTTTTTTTCCAGCATTTTTTGTTTTTGTTGAAAAAAGAAAGTTTTGAGAAACAATGATAGTCAAGGTATCTAACAATCACTTGTATTCGTGCTTTTTTACAGCAGCTATTTTTTCTTTTTTGTTAAATATAAATATTGAGGCACATTCTCATTCATATACATCACTGTCATGTGATGAAAACAAATTACCTTACGGATGCAGTGATGGTTCAAAGCATACAATTAGTGATAAAGTATATAAATTCACGGCGCCTGTTAAAGAAAAGAATGGGGAGGGTCGTTCTCTCATGTTACCTGCTGCTATAGTAGTGCAGGAGCCAAATACAGTTATTCAGGCAACGCGTGTAGAGGTTGAAGCTACTGCGGGTATAGAAGATATTTATGGTGTTTTTGTATCACGAGGGGGAAAAATTGTTTTGAGCGATTCAGCTTTTAAAAATGTATCAATAGGTCTTAAAGCTGATAGTGGAATGATTGAGGTTAATCGTGGAACAATTGAGGCTTCTCAGATTGCTGCTTATGCAGAGAAGCGAGGAGCATCTGTTACGTTAACGAATACAAAAATTAAAGTGGAAGGTTTGGGTATCGGTCAAGAGAGTGCTCTTTTCGTTAGTGCTGATGCGGGTATTCAGATGAAAAGTGGATTTATTGATGTGAATGATGCTGCTGCGCTTTATGTGGGGAGAGGGGGGAGTGCGACTTTAGATGGTGTTACCATTGCTTCAAAATATCAAAAAACAGAAGACAAAGAAAATACAAATGAAAAAAGTACACATACAGTTTTCAATGTAAAACATCAGGGTTCTGTTTATGTAAAAAATACGAATATTATTTCTACGGATGTTCATGTTTTAACAGTTGGACAAGATTCTAACACGCCATCCAATAACGGCAGGGAAGGAAATATTTTAATTTCGCGGGTTAATATTGAAGATTCAACAATTAAAGCAATAGGTAACAAACATGGTATGTATTTTGAGAGGGATGGGGAAAATGATGCGTATGAACAGGGGCTTGTCTTTTTGAAAAGGACGATTTTTGAGGTTCCAGATGGGACAGCTGTTCATAGTAATAACAGTCGTAGTTATATTGGAGTAACAGAAGGTACAAAAATTTTTGGTGACTTATTATTAACAGTTGAAAAGGGGGGGAGTGTAGCGATTTTGGCTAATTCTTCTTCATTGATAGGAGGGACTCGTGTTGCCGATGATTCTATTGCTGAGCTTTATTTAACAGGGGGATCAAAATGGTTTTTGACAAAAAGAAGAGAGATCGATTTGCAAGTTGCAAACCGTACAAGTTCGTCTATTTCATTTGTGAAAGTTTCTGATAGTTTTATTGCTTTTGAGACTCCAATGTTTCAGGAGTATCAGACACTTCATATTGGGAAGGGAGAAAAAGAAGTTTATAGTGCGCAAGATAGGGCAGATATTTATCTCAATACGCATCTCAGTAGTGATGGTTTGCTCGATAATAAAAAAACTGATCGGCTTTTAATACATGGTGATGTTTCTGGAAAAACAACAGTTTATGTGCAATTTGTTGCAGGAAATCAGGGTGAGATAGCAACCGGTGAAAATGCTCATAGTATTTCACTTATTCAGGTTTCTGGAAAAGCGGCAGAGGATTCTTTTCAGTTAAATCGTGCTTATATCGCATTAGAGGGTTTGCCTTACCAATATTATCTTCATGCTTATGGTCCAGCTTCTGCTCTTGGAAATGCACAAACTTCTCAAAGATTGGTTGAAGGAGATGGAGATTTTTGGGATTTTCGCCTTGAAAGTAAATATATTCAGCCTGCTTTAGAGGTGTCTGCTATTCCCCCTTCCGAGTTAAAGGTCAGAGAGGTTGTTCCACAAGTTCCAACTTATCTTTTGTTACCAAATGCTTTATTTCATGTTGGGCTCATGGATATTGGTCATCAACAAAAGCAGTTGCAAGCTACGCGGTCTATTCCTCGTAAATTATTAAAAGTTGAAGGGAACTTTGCTTTATCTGTTCACGGTTATGGTGGGAGTTATCGTTATGTCTCAGATCTTTCTATACTTAAATATGGGTACGATGGTCATGTTGATTATAACGCTATAAAAACAGATATTTTGCTCAAAACAATAGAGAGCGCATATAGTACGACATCTTTTGGGATTATGGGAACCTATGGAAAGCTTTCTTTACAACCTCGTAACGTGGAACGAAGCCAAAAGAGTACGTTTAATAAATGGTCATTTACGTCATACGGTAGTGTGGAACACAAAACTGGTTTTTATATAGATGGTCTTTTATCTTATGGTTTGTTTAAAGGGGATGTGCGTAGCCATGTTTGGGGTAAGACGGCGACATTAAAAGCAAATCCTTTGAACGTTTCGTTTTCTGCTGGTAAAACGTTTATGACAGGATATAAAGATCTTATTTTTGATCCGCAACTTCAGCTTATTTATCAACATCTTCAATTTGATAAGTTTCGTGATATTGATGGATTTGATGTTGATATGAAAAAAATGAGTCAATGGTTTGTGCGTGTTGGTGGGCGTTTAAGTAAAACATTTACAGCCTCTGATAAGGATCGTATCACTTCTTTTTATGGCAATATTCATCTTGCTCATTGTTTTGGTAAAGAACAATTTGTTCATTTTAAAGATGTTTTTCAGTTGAGTGCTTTCGGTTCTTCCTTAGAAACAGGTTTGGGTATCAATGCGCAGTTTTCTTCTAAAGTTACACTTTACAGTGATCTTAGCTATCAGCATAGGTTAACCAAGGCTGGTTTTTCTGGAGTTCATTTTTCTGGTGGTTTGCGCTATCATTTTTAATAAATCTTTTAAAAAAATAATAAATGTGATTTTCAAAGTCTTGTTCTACTATCGGAATTAAAACCATTGTTTGTGCAGAATTTTAGTTTCTTCTTTTAATAATGATATCATGTGTTTTAATAAATATGAAAATATCGTGTTGATTTATTTTTATCTACTATAGCATTTTTCAAATGCTTTAAAAAATTTGTTCATCTGATAAACAGATTTAAAATGAGAAAATCCTACGATATCGGCGTTCTCATTCAATATGAATAACGATAAATTATCATTATAAATCAGTATTTTGCCATATGATGCTTAAGGTATCATCGAGCCATTTATGGTAATTGCGTGCTTCTTCGTTTGAGTTATGAACAGAGAAAATAAAACCAGGATATCCACCAAATGCTGGTGGAGGTGGTGAAATGTGATTGGTTTCAAAAAAAATGATAGTTCTGGCGGTTTGAGGATGCTGTGCAACCTTATCTAGACCTGAAAATCCAGAAAACCGTCCATACCCATGAAGAGGAATAATATAATTTGCCGCCACTTTTTCAGTTGGGAGTATATCGGGAAGGTCTGGGGTTTGTTCAGCTAAAGCGGCATTCATACATAGTTTTGCAAATGAAATTCCTGTACCTTGCTCAACAATAAAATGGGAAACACCTGATCCACCTATACGAGCGCCTATCTCAATGATATAAGGTAAATTATTAGTATCTAGGCGTAGCTCTACATGGGCAGCTCCCATATTTATACCAAGAGCTTTAACTCCAGAGCATGCAGCCTCACATAAAGCAATAATTAAAGGATCATCTATATCACAGCGTTGACGATAAATTGTTTCTTCAAACCATGGTCCCTCAGGCTGTCCCTTGTCTCCAACGGATAGAACGTGTACACCTGCTGTATCAACAAAGCATTCTACGACAAACTCTTTTCCTGACAAATACTGTTCTACGACTAAACCTACAGGTTTATTTTTATCATTAAAACGTGCCATGTCTTTATGCTGAACATTCCATACGGCTTTAATGAGATCAGGAAGTTCGATGGAATTTTTAGCTAACATGACGCCTGCACTTGCCCATCCAGAGACGGGTTTAATAACGAGTGGACAGTCTAAGGCATGTACTTGTGATAGGTCTTCTGGATTATCTATATAAAAGAATCCTGGTGTTCTTAAGCCTGCTTTAGCAAAAGCTTGACGCATGAGATATTTATTTCTGGTTAATGCTGCTACTTCTGGTTCAATACTTGGAGTATTGATTTTTTTTGCAGCCAAAGCTGTCCATAGAATGGCTTCTTCGCGAAGGGTCATAACCCCAGCAATATTGCGTTCTTTTGCTCCTGTTGCAAAAGTGTCTAGAGCTAGCTCTGGGTTATCAAAAACAGGAAGTTGCCAAGTTGAAGTGACTGCTGCGAGGTGTTGAGTGGGAGCGCTTTCAGCGGTATCATAGATCATTACTAATTCGATATTAGCTGCTTGTGCTGCTTCAAATATAAATGGTAATTTTGCATTGCGCTGGCAAACTAACGCGAGTTTTTTCATTTTGTTTCCTTATTAAATTTGGAGTTTTGAGAATGGCGTTTATGTTGCCATGTAGATACCTTTGATGCATCTATAAATAAGAGTGTCATCCCTATAACAACTACAATCATAGCAATTATTTTGATAATGTTGAGAGAAGGGCTCGAGTCGATTATCCATTCACATGCAACCACTGCAAAAGGGGATAATACGCCGATAGTGTTGGCGTATAATACGCCTCCTTCGGCTAAAACTTTTTGGTATAATACGTAAACTGGTGCCGAGCAAACAGTTCCTAAAATCAATATTTTAAATATATCTTCTAACTTAAGATATAAGAGTGGGGCAGGATCAAAAATAAATAATGGCATAAATGATGCTGCAGAAATTGTCGTGATCCAAGCCAGTGAGGTGAGCAAAGGTAAATTTTTAAGATAACGTTTAGACAATAAGCCATAAGCAGAGTAAGAAAGGGCTGCTGTTAAAGCAAGAGCTATTCCTATTAGGCTGTATCCACCTTCTCCATTGTTTATATTGAATGCCACAGCTGCTACACTGACAATTATCACTCCACTAAGCTTCAGCCATGAGAATTTAAGGACATTTGTCAATGCACCTAATATATAAGTAATTCCTGGAATAGTAGCGAGCACCATGGTTAAATCACTGGCTTTGAGTGATTTTAATGCACCAAAGCTGCATACAAAATACAGCGAGAATCCTAATACTGATAGAATTAAAAAAGAAGGTATCATGGAAAGCAATGGTAGGGATCTGAAAACAGCTTTCTCACGAAATACTGCAATCAGCCATAAGGTGGCAGCGGTGGCAAACAACCTAAGTCCAACCGCATGCATGACGGGTATATTGCTAACCAAATTCTTAGATAATAACCAACTTATGGAAAACAATGCTAGAATGGCAAAAGTAAATAATAGTAATCGTCCTTTTATAAAACTCAATGATTTAATCCTCTAATCACTCGCTGTGCATAAGATGATGTTGAAAAATTAAATCGTGACTTTGAGGTCTGTGGTTTTCCAAGATTATTTTGGATATAATCTTTAGCTCCTGCCAAATAAGCGTCATCATCTAATGCTTCAAGTGCTTCTATATCTGCTATCATCAATATTATTACTTTTTCAAGACACTCCAAATCAAATTGAAGATAACCTTGATTTGTTTCAATCAATGCTTTGTTCCGCATCAATATTTCAAAAAGCAAGATCCCTTTACCAGCATCGAATGTCATATGCTGATCAGAATCTTTTGGATAACGGAATATGCGTTCTAATAGGACAAATTCAGTTATTTCTTTCCAAAATTTTGGATGATTTTGTAGCATAATACGCACTGTAATTAAATCAACTTTAGTTTCTTCTAGAAGACCAGTGAACCAATTTAATTTTATATATAGATTTTTATCCAATGGCCGCGGTCCAGTATGATGTGCATAGTCATGATAATAGCCCCACAAACAGCGAGCATCGTAAATGTCTTCTTTAGATAAGTTTCGACTATGCAATTGACCGAATAGGAATTTACTATCACGGCCGAGTAAACGTTCAGCTTCCACAATTGTTTGCTTATTGTAAATATCAAAGAATTTACTGAAAAAAACAAAGCAAATGCTTGCTTAACAATTTTTTGAGCAGTTGCTACAGATTCTGGGAATAGAACAATGCAATTGCCTTCTAAAAAACCTCTTGATGCTATTCCCATTTTTATACATTGAAAAGGTGACAGATAATTATTTGTATATTTTGAGGCGTCAGCAAGATAGGCCGTTTCATGACGATATCCTGTAACTAATTCCAGCCGGAATCCTTCTGGATCAGGTCCATTTGTTGCACGCATTGGAGCCAAGAAAAACAAGGGAGCATCTGGTAATGGGGCTTTGAAAGCAGCCAAAGTGTTATCAAATTGAGGAGGGGTCGTTAAACCGCTGATCATCCACTGATGAAGATCATCAGAAATGGTCGCTAAAAGTTTTGGAGATAATCCGTCAAGAATATTAGCATGGTGGTTCAGCAGAGTGATCAATTCATTGATCATATTATTATCTGCTGAAGTTGGTTCTTTAATGCTCCCATCTCGTTCTTGGCGCATACGGAATTTGTCAACTAAGTTAACAATGGAAAGAAGCGCTTCAGATTTTTTCATGATTAGTTGACTTTAGTGAGTGGAGCAAAAAGGCCATTGGCACTTGTCCAAAATTTTCGACAATACTCAGCCTATAGCGATTTGCCGCAACCGATGTTGTGATACAAGCATCGGCTTTTTCAGCCTTACAAAGAAACGGCTGCATCAGCATTGCTGTTGGCAAATACTTTGTCATATTGATGAGCTACCAGAGATTGCGGGGCAGGATGAGTCGCTACGGTTTTAATTTCATCAATGTTATTGCGTTTAGCTAAAACCATAGAGTGAGTAGGCATGATAAAGCTGTCAAATAATTGCATATCACCTAAACGGGTAAATATGAGTGTATGCAAATCAGGGTAAGCAGCACAGCTTAAGAGATATCCATCCTTTTTCTGAGCAAATTCATTAAATGCTTCTTCAAGAGTTGCGTATAAGATAATACGGGATCTCGAGTCAGTGAACAAAACACTTCTATTGTGATTGTCAAGCCACCACTGTGCTGCTGCTGCACAGTTAGTATCTGCAGGGCCAAGTGTATAGATAAAAGTATTATTTTCAGATTGCATGATCTCTATTCTTTATAATTATATGACTAAATTTAAACTATTGTAATATGTAGAGTATATCAAGCACAATGCGTTAAGTAATTTAGTGCTTTATAAAATAATGTATATATGAAAGAAAATTTACAATTATAATTTTGTCTGTTCATTATTCTATCATGCCGTAAAACATTGTCTTTTAGGGGAGTAATTGAGCAGAAAAATTCTATGCAGGGTATTTATTGGATATGTTAGAGAATTATTGGAATGGTTAAGCGAAGGTGAATGACACGTAAACCGTACTGCTCTATCATTTTTTGGATGAGCAGCGTTTTTGAATCTGTTCATATTGATAATACTATTATAGGTGAATAATAAGCAAATTGGTAAGGCGTGAACATCTTTGCCATAAAACTCAATATATTTAACGTCTTAATTAAGATAATACTTTTAAAAATTGTTTTACTATTATGATTGTATTAAATATATAAAAGGCAATCATCATTGTCTTGTTTGTAAAAGAAACATGAAATATAACTCTTAAGTTAGATTGAGATTGGCAAGATTTTTTTCTTCTTTGGAATCGTTAAGAAGGTCAGATTAAACCTTATTGAAGCTACAGAACCTAAAGAAACAGTCGCTTTCTTGAAAAAATCAGAGGTAAACAAATATGCGTGAGATTTTGGATCATTTTGATATGCCATTGAATAAAAAGAGTTCTGTTCAAAAGATTCAAAATCTTTTATTCCAATCACACCCAAAACGGTTTTATAAGCAAGTGAAGATCGCTTGTGAGGAGGGCGGCTTTACGATTTTGTTGGATGAACGTCCTGTAAAAACGCCCGCAAGGCGTCATTTTCATGTGCCAACAGAAGTGTTTGCTGAATACGTTGCTCAGGAATTTGAGAACCAAAAGCACGTTGTTGATCCTGCAAAAATGCCGATGACGCGTTTGGTTAATACTGTTATTGATGGTATCGCTGATGATATGCAGGCGGTTTTTGAAGATTTATTGCGTTTCGTTGCATGTGATATGATCTTTTATCGTGCACAGACACCTAAAGAGTTGGTGCAAAAACAATCTGAACAATGGGATCCTTTATTAGATTGGGCAGAAAAAAAACTGGGTGCGCGGTTTTATTTGACAGAAGGGCTGATGCATGTGGAACAATCACCAGAAGCACTTCAAGCTGTGAGTCATTATTTACGTAGAGTTGAGTCTGCTTATATACTTGCGGCACTTCATATGATGACAACATTAACGGGATCTGCTCTCATTGCTCTTGCTGTTGCTGCGGGAAACATTGATGCTGATCATGCTTGGTCTATTGCCCATTTAGATGAAGATTGGATGATGGAGCAATGGGGAACGGATAAAGACACAATAGCACGCCGTGCTCATAAAAAAGTTGAATTTAATGCTGCTGCTACAATTGTTACAACTTGTTTATAGGGGAAAATCTTTTATTTACGTGCATTCTTTTCGCTCAGAGTATTTTTGTGACTTTTTGAGGATTGGTTTTTACTTTATCAAGTCCAGGAAATAGTTCATTGGTTATGGTTAAGAGCGCTTCGTCATTGCCACGGATAAAATACCATTGGTTATCGTGAAGTAGGGCAATAATTTCAGTTTGAATAGAGCATTTTTTTCCAGCATTTGTTGTGGTTACAAGCTCCACGGGTATAACAAAATAAGGGGTACCATTATCAAGGGTACCTTCACGTTTTTGTTTTTGATCAATGTTGATCGTTTCAATCTTGTAACTTTCTGCCAACCGTTCTATTTGGCTTTTCATGATTTGTAGAAATTGTGATTGATTAAGATTTTTTTTGGCGGTTAAGCGGTTGATGACTTGGGGAGGAATAGCATTTAAGATGGCATTTGCATCGGCATTTTTAAGTGCTTTACTATAAGCAGATGTTGCTTTCTCAAGAGTTGTAAGTTTTTGGTTGGTTATTGTATGTGCTTTAGTTGTTGATGTGATAAAGACAATGCATAAAAGAACGGGAACGAGAAAACAAATTCGCGGCATTAGAAACCTTTGTTAATTCATTTGAAGAGATTCAACACATTATAAAGGAAAAGCGGACGAGCAAAAAGCCTCTTGCGCTTTTGCATGAGAAGAATATCCACAAAAATGGAGGCAAAAGCCTCCATTTTTAAAATCAAAAGAATGCGTATTGATTGTTTAAACAGAATAGTACATATCAAATTCAACAGGATGGGGTGTTGTTTCGTAACGCAAGACTTCTTGCATCTTTACTTGAATGAAGGAATTAATCTGATCATCATCAAAAACGTCGCCAGCTTTAAGAAAGCCACGATCTTTGTCAAGTGCTTCAAGCGCTTCACGCAGGCTTCCTGAAACAGTAGGGATTTCTTTAAGTTCCTTTAAGGGAAGATCATAAAGATCTTTATCCATAGCATGTCCGGGATGAATTTTGTTTTTGATACCGTCAAGACCAGCCATTAAAAGGGCTGCAAATGCCAAATAGGGATTTGCTGTTGGGTCTGGAAAACGAACTTCTACGCGTTTTGAATTTGGTGAGGAGCTCATAGGAATACGGCAAGATGCAGAACGATTACGTGCTGAATAGGCAAGAAGAACAGGAGCTTCATAACCAGGAACCAAACGTTTATAGGAGTTTGTGGATGGGTTGGTAAAAGCATTTATTGCTTTTGCGTGCTTAATAACACCACCGATAAAAAACAGACAGGTTTCTGATAGTCCGGCATATTCATTTCCTGCAAAAATGGGTTTACCATCTTTCCAAATGGAAATGTGGACATGCATTCCAGAGCCGTTATCACCAAAAACTGGTTTTGGCATGAAGGTTGCTGTTTTCCCATAGCTGTTTGCTATTTGATGTACAACATATTTAAAAATTTGCATCTTGTCAGCCTCGCGAACAAGTGTATCAAAACGAATACCCAATTCATGTTGTCCTGCTGCTACTTCGTGATGGTGTTTTTCGACCTGTACGCCCATATCCTTGAGTGCTGTGAGCATTTCAGAACGCATATCTTGGCAGGAGTCAATCGGCGGAACAGGAAGGTAGCCTCCCTTTATTCGTGGGCGATGCCCTAGATTTCCTGTTTCATATTCCGTATCATCATTAGAGGGAAGTTCACTTGAATCGAGTTTAAACCCTGTGTTGTAAGGGTCCGTTTTATAGCGTACATCATCAAAGATAAAAAACTCAGCTTCTGGACCCACATTGATTGTATCTCCAATGTTTAAAGATTTCATATAAACCTCAGCCCTTTTGGCGATAGAACGAGGATCTCTACGATAAAACTCACCAGAGACAGGATCAAGTACATCACAAAATATGACCAAAGTAGATTGAGCAAAAAAAGGATCAATATGTGCTGTTGCTGGATCTGGCATTAAAATCATGTCAGATTCATTAATTGTTTTCCAACCAGCAATTGAAGAACCATCAAACATGACACCATCACTAAAAGTATCCTCGCTGATCTCTGCGATATCCATTGTAATATGATGCAATTTTCCTCGTGGATCAGTAAAACGTAAATCAACAAAACGGATTTCGTTGTCTGTAATCTGTTTGATAATATCTGATGCGGTTGTCATATTCAATTTCCTTAATATGGCGTTGAGGTGGATAAAAAAGTGAATTTTCTCGTTATTTATTAAAGGGCATCGATACCGGTTTCGTCCGTGCCTATACGAATTGCATCATCAATGGAAAAGACAAATATCTTTCCATCCCCTATATGTTTGGTTTGAGCTGCTTTACGTATTGCATCAACAGTTTGTTCCAGTTTTTCATCGGACACAACAATTTCAATCTTTACTTTAGGTAGAAAGTCAACAACATATTTCGTACCACGATAAAGTTCTGTATGTTCCCTTTGACGACCAAAACCTTTCGCTTCTGTTACTGTAATACCATGTAACCCAATTTTTTGAAGCGCTTCTTTCACTTCATCAAGTTTGAAAGGTTTTATAATGGCTTCAATTTTTTTCATGCTGAAATTATCTCCAACGTTATTTTGTCTTTTTAGACTGCATCACATTATATTGACAACTGTAAGATGTCCAACAGATACTTTGTGCACAAAAAGTCGAAAATAATGATACTCTAAGCTCTTTTAGGAGAGTTTCTTTTGTAGAATACAGCCAAATACTGTTTTTTGGGAAAAAAACTTACAATTCTTATACAAGAATTCAAATAATATAATAAAAGAGTTTTGTTTCTTTTTTGTTAGATAATATCTTGACTTATAAGGATAATTAGACTCTCTCCACATTAAATGAGAAACTCTAATAGCGTAAGATTTTCTCATTTTAGATCTTTTTATCGTCAATCAATCAAAACGATACTTTTATATATCATAAATAGTTATGAGTGTGTGGATAACAACATTTGAAAAAAGAAATAAAATGCTTTTTATGAAAGCTTTCGATAACTAAAGGCTTTACAATATTAGGGAGTAGGGAAGACAAATATTGGAAAAGAGTGTGATGATGCCGATTATGCTTCTTCATAAATGTAAAGATGGTGGTGTACAATAATGAGTTTATCATTATAGCATTCATAGGAGCCGTCGTGAAATGGGCTTGAGAGCATTGAGAAATGTTTCTTTAAAACAGATGTGGGAATTGGCAACGCAAATATATTCCGTTTGGGGCGTTTTGTTCCTTCGTGAGGAATGTGATCTTTATTAAGGAATGCGATAAATAAAAGCGTGAAGCAATGGCAATCTTCATTATAAGATATTGCTGTGGATGTCTTTGAAAATCATAAAGATAAATTAAAAGGAAATGGAAAGATAGGAACTTATTTATACCCTTAAAACTTCATATTCTTCCCAGTTTAGGCTGTCTGGTCGTTTCAGGTATAAACAAAACAGAGAATAAATACGCAATTATGTGCGCGTTCCTATTTGGCAATACGACAACTGAAACAGCTTATAAAGCGCTAAATTGTTTTTAGTCTTTGCTTCAAACGTGTTGCACCACTGAAATTAGGTGTTGGTTTACAGGTAATAATAAAAGTACAGGCTTTGTTAGTATGCTGTATTTTACAATAGAAAGCGTTTCTAAGAATTGGAATTATAGAGAGATGGGCGCAGTAAAACATGTTTTAGAAATTTTCCCGTATAGGAGGCGGGAACCTTAATGATGTCTTCAGGGCGTCCAATTGCAACAATTTCACCACCGCGATCTCCACCTTCTGGTCCTAAATCAATAATCCAGTCGGCTGTCTTTATAACATCAAGGTTATGTTCAATGACTATAACTGTGTTGCCTTGCTCGACTAGTTCGTGAAGCACTTCAAGAAGTTTGGAAATATCATGAAAATGTAAACCTGTTGTCGGTTCATCCAAAATATAGAGTGTACGTCCCGTTGTTTTACGAGAAAGTTCTTTCGCAAGTTTTACACGTTGTGCTTCCCCACCAGAAAGTGTGGTTGCTTGCTGTCCTACTTTTATGTAACCCAATCCTACTTTAATGAGAGTTTCCATTTTATTATGAATAGCGGGAATAGCTTGGAAAAATTCCTCTGCCTTTTCAATTGTCATATCCAAAATATCGGCTATAGACTGTCCTTTGAATTTTATTTCTAGTGTTTCTCGGTTATAGCGTTTTCCTTTACAGACATCGCAAGTAACATAGACATCAGGTAAAAAGTGCATTTCAATTTTGATGACTCCATCACCTTGACATGCTTCGCAACGTCCTCCTTTAACATTAAATGAAAAACGCCCAGCTTTGTAACCGCGGGCTTTTGATTCTGGAAGATCGGCAAACCACTCACGAATCGGTGTAAAAGCGCCTGTATAGGTTGCGGGATTAGAGCGTGGGGTGCGTCCAATAGGGGACTGGTTGATATCGATGACTTTATCAAGAAATTCTAATCCTTCAATTTTGTCATAGCTGGCAGGAGTATGATGAGAGCCCATGATATGATGTGATGCTGCTTTGAAAAGCGTTTCAATAAGAAATGTTGATTTTCCTCCTCCAGAAACACCAGTTATGCATGTGAAGGTTCCAAGAGGAATATTCGCATTGATATTTTTGAGGTTATTGCCTTTGGCGCCGATGATTTTAAGTATTTTCGTTTTTGATATTTTGCGTCGCTCTGTCGGCATTTTAACAGCCATTTTTCCTGAAAGGTATTGGCCTGTGAGAGAGGCTGAATTTTCTATAATTTCCTGCGGTGTCCCTTGCGCTATGATTTCTCCACCATGAACGCCCGCGGCAGGCCCCATATCGACAACATGATCCGCTGTGAGAATAGCATCTTCATCATGTTCAACAACAATAACTGTATTGCCAAGATTGCGCAAATGGCGCAGCATTTCCAACAGGCGTTCGTTATCGCGTTGGTGTAAACCGATAGATGGTTCATCTAAAATATAAAGAACGCCTGTAAGACCAGAACCAATTTGGGATGCCAACCGAATGCGTTGGCTTTCTCCACCTGAAAGCGTTCCTGAATTTCGAGACAAGGTAAGATATTCCAATCCTACATGATTTAAAAAAGCCAAACGTTCACGAATTTCTTTTAAAATACGTACGGCGATATTACGTTGTTTTTCTGTGAGATATTGATGAACATTGGCAAACCAATCATCTGCTTTTAGAATAGAAAGATCTGATATTTGCCCAATATGCATTCCGTTGATTTTTACAGCAAGTGCCTCTGGTTTTAAACGATAACCGTGACAAGCTGGGCAGGGCGAAGAAGACATATAACGTTCGATTTCTTCTCGAGACCAAGCAGAATCGGTTTCTTTCCAGCGTCTCTCCATATTAGGGATGATTCCTTCAAAAGGTTGGGTCGTTTTATGCGAACCAGAATTATTTTTATAGATAAAAGAAATTTCATCTCTTTTTGTACCGTAGAGAATAGCCTGTTGTGCTTCATTAGAGAGTTCACACCATTGATCTGTGAGTTTGAAACCGTAAGCTTTTCCTAATGCTTCTAGGGTTTGGCTATAATAAAGTGAATCCGATTTAGCCCAAGGAGCAATGGCGCCATTTTTGAGGGTAAGATTTTTATTGGGCACAATTTTCAGTGGATCCATTGCTTTTTTGATGCCCAGTCCATCGCAGAGAGGACAGGCGCCAAAAGGATTATTAAACGAAAAAAGGCGTGGTTCAATTTCAGGAATAGAAAAACCCGATACAGGGCAGGAAAACTTTTCTGAAAAAATGAGCCGTTTGTGTGTATTATTTTTCGACTTATGAGCAGATTCCTTTGTCGTTTCTTTTTGTGCTAAGGGTTGGTCTGCCATTTCAGCAATGGCAAGCCCATTTGCTAGCTGTAAACAGGTTTCTATACTATCAGCCAAGCGAGAGGTGATATCCTTCTGTACAACAATGCGGTCTACCACGACATCGATGTCGTGTTTATATTTTTTATCAAGAGGTGGAATATCAGCGATTTCATAGAATTTTCCATCAACTTTAGCGCGTTGAAATCCTCTTTTTAAAAGTTCTGTTAGCTCTTTTTTATATTCTCCCTTTCGTCCTCGCACCAAAGGGGCCATAATAAAAATTCGCGTTCCTTCTGGTAAGGACATAATTTGATCCACCATTTGGCTTACTGTCTGGCTTTCAATAGGAAGTCCTGTCACAGGAGAATGAGGAATACCAATACGTGCAAAGAGAAGACGCATGTAATCGTGGATTTCAGTAACGGTACCTACCGTTGAACGAGGATTGCGACTGGTTGTTTTTTGTTCAATGGAGATAGCTGGAGAGAGACCGTCTATACGGTCGACATCAGGTTTTTGCATGACTTCCAAAAATTGGCGTGCATAGGCTGAAAGGCTTTCGACATAGCGACGCTGTCCTTCAGCGTAAATTGTATCAAACGCTAAGGATGATTTCCCTGATCCAGAAAGTCCTGTTATAACAATGAGTTTATCACGAGGAAGATCGAGATCAATATTTTTAAGGTTATGCTCACGTGCACCGCGAATGGAGATATATTTTTGATGAGTCATACTTTATCCTTGGCATATGTGGCAAAAATTGAGCACCTAAAATGGAATAAAACTGTTTTTTTAGAATTACAATGTGTTTAACTGCTTTAATGCTAAAGGAAGGTATAAGTTTTGTGAAAAGAAAAATACAAATGAGCAGCTTTTTATTCTCTTGTGGTGGAATAAACTATGCGTCTTTATCATCTTTTGTTATAATTACACGGATACAATATTGGGAAAGGATAGCAATATCCATATTGAAGGTCAATTGCAGACATGTAAATTGAAGGTCGAGATGGTTATAACTGTTATAAAACAGAGTATTTTACGAATTAAAATTTTGGAGTTTATGCGATGGCTGGTAGCCTTAATAAAGTTATTCTGATTGGTAATCTTGGTGCGGATCCTGAAATCCGCCGTTTGAATTCTGGTGACCAAGTGGCAAATTTACGTATTGCTACTTCAGAAAGTTGGCGTGATAGGAATACAAATGAGCGAAAAGAACGCACTGAGTGGCATAATATTGTTATTTTTAATGAAAACCTTGTCAAAGTTGCAGAGCAATATTTAAAAAAAGGCAGCAAAATTTACATTGAGGGGCAGTTACAGACAAGAAAATGGCAAGATCAAAATGGAAATGACCGTTATACAACAGAGGTTGTTTTGCAAAAGTACCGTGGCGAATTACAAATGCTTGATGGGCGGGGAGCCGCGGGCGGGGAGCAAGGAGCAAGTCAAGGGGGGAGTTATAGTGGTGGCTTTGCCGATAGTAACTCAAATCAGAGAAATACGTTTGGTCAAAATAATAATCAATTGGGAGAAAATTTTTCACACAAATTAGATGATGACGTACCTTTTTAAGAGTCTTTAAATTGCAGTATTATGATCATTTTATGGTTTGCTTGTTTCAGATTTTTGAAGTTTATCGAAGTGAAAATTGTTAATTATTATTGGTAATTTAAAATATAAATTAATAACATCTTGAAAAATATTGTTAAATTTCTTTTTTGTCATGGGGGAGAAATTAGCATTTTGGTGTATTTTTCGATATAAATAAAGTGAAATGATTCTTTTTTGAAAGTTTTAAAATTGTGACCGATCTTACTCCACACCCAGAACGTGATGTGCTAACAGGTATTGAACCAATCAGTATTATTGATGAAATGCAACGCTCCTATCTCGATTATGCGATGAGCGTGATTGTTTCACGTGCACTCCCTGATGTTCGTGATGGTCTTAAGCCTGTTCATCGACGTATCCTTTATGCTATGAATGAGATGGGGCTTTCTTTTAATAAGTCATATCGTAAATCTGCTGGTGTTGTTGGTGAGGTTATGGGGAAATTCCATCCCCATGGTGATGCTTCAATTTATGATGCTTTAGTGCGTATGGCGCAGGACTTTTCTTTAAGAAATCCATTGATTGATGGTCAGGGAAATTTTGGTTCCGTTGATGGTGATCCACCCGCGGCTATGCGCTATACTGAGTGTCGTTTAGAAAAAGTTTCAGAAGAACTTTTAGCTGATATTGATAAAGATACTGTTGATTTTCAGGATAATTACGATGGGCGTGAGCGTGAACCGGTTGTCTTGCCAGCGCGTTTTCCCAATCTTTTGGTTAATGGGTCAGGGGGGATTGCTGTGGGAATGGCAACCAATATTCCTCCCCATAATCTTGGTGAAGTCGTTGATGGTTGTATCGCTTTGATTGATAATCCCGATATCACACTCGATAAAATAATTGAAATTATTCCTGGTCCGGATTTTCCTACAGGGGGTATTATCCTTGGCCACTCTGGTGTTCGTGCAGCTTATGAAACAGGGCGTGGCTCAATCATTATGCGTGCTAAAGTTGAGATCGAAGAAATTCGCAGTGGTCGACAAGCAATTATTGTGAGTGAGATCCCTTATCAAGTTAATAAGGCAACAATGATTGAGAAAATGGCTGAATTGGTGCGCGATAAACGCATTGAGGGAATCTCTGATTTGCGTGACGAATCTGATCGTGATGGATATCGCGTTGTTATTGAGCTGAAGAAAGATGTTGTTGCGGAAGTTGTTTTAAACCAATTATATCGGTATACGCCGCTACAAACTTCCTTTGGTTGTAATATGGTTGCTTTGAATGGGGGAAAACCCGAACAGATGACGTTGCTTGATATGCTGCGTGCATTTGTTTCTTTTCGGGAAGAAGTTGTCAGTCGGCGAACAAAATATCTTTTGCGTAAAGCGCGTGAGCGAGCACATGTTTTGGTTGGTCTTGCCCTTGCTGTTGCCAATATTGATGAAATTATAGCGCTTATTCGCAAAGCTCCTGATCCGCAGACAGCACGTGCACAGTTAATGGAGCGACGCTGGCCAGCAATGGATGTCGCGCCTTTGATTAAACTTATTGATGATCCTCGTCATATTATTCATGAGGATGGTACTTATAATCTCTCTGAAGAACAGGCGCGTGCTATTTTAGAATTGCGTTTGCAACGATTGACAGCCCTTGGGCGTGATGAAATCGCTGATGAATTGAATAAAATTGGTGTGGATATTGCTGACTATCTTGAGATCTTGGCATCACGTGTACGCATTATGTGTATTGTTAAGGATGAGTTGAGTGCTCTTCGTGAGGAATTTGCAACGCCGCGACGTACCGTATTTGGTTTTGGTAGCGCTGAGATGGAGAGTGAAGATCTGATCGCATCAGAGGATATGGTGGTAACGGTAAGCCATAGTGGCTATATTAAGCGTGTGCCTCTTAATACCTATCGTGCACAGCGACGTGGTGGTAAGGGGCGTTCTGGTATGTCCACGAAGGATGAGGATTTTGTAACGCGGTTGTTTGTTGCCAATACGCATACTCCGGTTCTTTTCTTTTCATCACGTGGGATTGTTTATAAGGAAAAAGTTTGGCGACTGCCGCTGGGGACACCCCAATCGCGTGGGCGGGCTTTGATCAATATGCTTCCCTTACAACAAGGTGAGCGTATTACAACGATTATGCCTTTGCCTGAAGATGAAGCGAGCTGGAGTGCATTAGATATTATGTTCGCGACAACACGTGGAACTGTGCGTCGTAATAAATTATCAGATTTCGTTCAGGTTAATCGTAATGGTAAAATTGCGATGAAACTTGATGAAGAAGATGAAATTCTTTCTGTTGAAACCTGTACAGAACATGATGATGTTGTTCTAACAACAGCCAATGGACAATGTATCCGTTTTCCAGTTGTTGATGTTCGGGTCTTTGCTGGGCGTAATTCTGTGGGAGTTCGTGGTATCAATTTAGCTAAAGGCGATAAAGTCATTTCGATGACAATTTTAGAGCATGTCGAGGCGACGTCCATTGAGCGTTCTGCTTATATTAAACGTGTAATGAATGAACGGCGTGCTTCTGGTACAGATGCTGATATTGAAGATATTATAACTCTTGATGAGGAAGATGGGGGTGCTGAAACAGAGTTAACAGATGAACGTTATGCAGAACTTCATGCACGTGAACAAATGCTTTTGACGGTGAGTGAGTTTGGTTATGGTAAACGCTCTTCTTCCTATGAGTTCCGGATTTCGGGACGTGGCGGAAAAGGGATTCGCGCAACAGATCCATCTAAAACAGCTGAAATTGGTAAATTAGTAGCGGCTTTTCCGGTGAAGGCGCAAGATCAAATTATGTTGGTATCAGATGGGGGGCAGCTTATTCGTGTCCCTATTGAGGGAATTCGTACTGCTGGGCGCTCAACTAAGGGCGTTACGATTTTTAATACAGCTGAAGGTGAAAGAGTCGTATCGGTTGAACGTATTTCTGAACCTGAAGATGATACGAGTTCATTAGATGATGAAAGTGTGAAGCATTCTGATACGATTGATATGAGCGAAGAAAAATAATTTTGAAGAGGAAGGAGTAAAATCATGAAAATTGCTCTTTACGCAGGTTCATTTGATCCTCTTACAAATGGTCATCTTGATGTTTTGAAAGGGTGTTTTGTGTTAGCTGATAAGGTGGTCGTCGCTATAGGGATACAGGCTGACAAAAAAACACTCTTTAGCTTCGAAGAGCGTGTTGATTTCATTACGCAGGTCGGGAAGGACTTATTTGGTGCAGATTCTAATCGATTGCAGGTTCTTTCATTTAGTAACCTTCTCATTGAAAAGGCGCGTGAAGTTGGTGCTTCATTTCTCGTTCGTGGATTGCGTGATGGTACTGATCTTGATTATGAAATGCAAATGGCAGGGATGAATGGCATTCTAGCTCCTGAATTGCAAACTGTTTTTTTGCCGGCAAGTGTTTCTGGGCGTGCGATAACTTCTACATTGGTACGCCAAATTGCCTCTATGGGAGGTGATGTGACACCATTTGTACCGCCCAATGTTGCACAAGCTTTAAGCTCGAAATACCAATCTTTTAAGGGAGAATAAGTGTGTTTCGTAGAATTTTTGCTGTTTTGATATGTTTTTTTTCATTGTCTGCTGTCGCTGGTAATCCTAGCCCAGCAAGTGATGCAAGCCTTCTTGTTTTATCTCTCAAAGATGGTGATGTTATTATTCGTCTACGTCCTGATTTGGCGCCAAAACATGTTGCGCAAATCAAAAGATTAACAGAGGAGGGGGCCTATAATAATGTTATTTTTCATCGTGTAATTTCTAATTTCATGGCGCAAACTGGTGATGTAGAATTTGGAAAAAAAGGCAGTAGAGATTTTGATCTGAAACGCGTTGGTATGGGTGGCTCAAATTATCCTAATATACCGGCAGAGTTTTCAAAACAGTCATTTAAGCGTGGTACAGTTGGGATGGCACGATCACAAGATCCGGATTCCGCGAATTCTCAATTCTTCATTTGTTTTGATGATGCTGCTTTTTTAAACGGTCAGTATACGGTTGTTGGAGAGGTTATAAAGGGGATGGATGTTGTTGATAAAATAAAAAAAGGTACGACAAGTAATAATGGATCTGTAAAAAATCCTGATGTTATTAATGCTGCTACTTTACAAGTTGAGAAATGAATCAAGGGAGCTTTCCATATGGCTGAGAATAAAAATCCAGAGAATACTTTAATTCTTGAAACAACAAAGGGCAGAGTTGTTATTGAGCTTTTTGCTGATTTAGCACCTTGTCATGTTGCACGTATTAAAGAACTGGTACGTGAAGGTGCTTATGATAATGTTATTTTCCATCGCGTTATTGATGGTTTTATGGCGCAAACAGGGGATGTGCAATTTGGAAAGAAGGATAGTGATAAATTCGATTTATCACGTGCTGGTATGGGGGGGGCAGAAAAACCAAATTTAACAGCAGAGTTTTCAAATCTTTCTCATAAGCGTGGTACAGTTTCTATGGCACGGAGTCAGAATCCAAATTCTGCTAACTCTCAGTTTTTTATTTGTTTTGCAGATGCTCCGTGGCTTGATCGTCAATATTCCATATGGGGGCAGGTTGTTGAAGGTATGGAAAATGTTGATAAAATTAAACGTGGTGAACCTGTTGCAGATCCAGATTCAATTACCAAAGCCATTATTGCTGCGGATGTAGAATAGTATAAACTATACTGATTTTAATTATAAGTTTCTAAGAAAAAATACTCTTTTCTGATCAATAAAGGCACACGAAACTCTTTTGTAGTATCACGCTTACCTTTTATAATTTCGAGCTAAGCATTGTCCATATATTTTCTTCAATTGGATCTTCCTGAAGAATATAACGCAAAGGATTTGTACAAATACCTGTCAGAATAAGAAAACACAAAGTCTATTGTATTATGGTTGTTGTTTGGCAAAGTGTTTTATAAAAAATTCGGCATTTCTCTTCAATCCATTGCCGCTCTTAATGGTTTTATGATGTTACTTTCCTAAGAGAGCGTGTGCTTTTGTTTCTGCTCGTAAATCAACATTCAATCCTAATGCAGAAGCATATTTGAAACACATATTAAGACGGATAAGAGCTTTACTAGCTCATCCAGTTTTCCTAGTAAGGTGGAAAACCAGCATTTATATATTATCGTAATCTTTAAAATAAGAATTAATCTTAGAAGAATATAATAAAGGCGCAGAAGTGAAACAAATGGCTAGTCTTGCCATCTCCTTTTTAATGCAGCTTTACTTTTTTAAAAGTATCTAATGCAATATCTTTTAAATAATGAAGATTATGCATGGACTTACGCTTTTATTTTTCTCGTTTTTTAATAGAGGAACGCTCCAAATGGAATATACTTAATGTTGCACATTTACGTGTTTTTTAAGAAGCATTTCTCAGTACATATCAACATTCACTTCCATAATGACGTTCGTGGCGTGTATAGTTTTAAAGCTATAAATCTATTATGCACCACCATCTTTAAAGCTTGTGAAGGAGCAAGAGGGGGACATCATACGCTTTTTCAGCCTCTAATGTTACGATAGAGCTTTTGATATTTGAGAATCTTTACAAAAAGCATTTTTAGTTTTTTTAAGTGTTTTTACACGTTAATTCCTTTTGTGAATTATCTCAAGTGCCAAGAGCTATCTCAATATTGTAAGGGGATAAATGATTATGCTCATTTGCGCTTTTATTAAGCGTGGGGATCGCCGTGCTCAGCAGATGAAAAATTTTTATCTGTAAAAGTAAACAATATTGTAGGCTGTACAATGCGTTCAGAATTTTCTTCTATGCGTACAAAGTTATTGCTTATGGAAGTATGTTAAGATGAGATTATTGTGATAATAATTTTGTAGTTCTATTAAGGCTTTAGTGCGTTAAGCGTAGGTATTTTGAGGTATGATATTATAAGGATTTTACTATTTTTCTGGAGCTAGATTATTACTTTTATTATGGTGATTTCTTAACAAGAAATGTTCTTTTATCTCGTTTAATTTTTTATGCTGGTTACAATATTGAGCGAATCAAAAATTAATTCATAAAGCTTATGACAATGCTCGTAAGGGGATATCTTTTTTCTTTCTATAGAGATATGCAGTGATGGAATCAAAAAGACGAGAGTTATGATAAAGACATTTCATTATAGAAAAATTGCTCAAGATGGGTATGCACGTCGAGGCGAAATTATAACGGGGCGAGGATGTGTTCGTACACCTGCATTTATGCCTGTTGGAACGGCAGGAACCGTTAAGGCTATGTATATGGATCAGATACGTGATCTTGGTGCAGATATCATTTTAGGGAATACTTATCATTTAATGTTACGTCCAGGAGCTGAACGTGTTGCGCGTTTGGGAGGATTACATGAATTTTCACGCTGGAGCGGACCTATTTTAACCGATTCTGGTGGCTTTCAGGTTATGTCATTGGCGGGAATCCGTAAAATTACTGAACAAGGTGTGATTTTTCGCTCTTACATTAATGGAGCTTACTATGAAATGAGTCCAGAGCGTTCTATCGAAATTCAAGAACTTCTTGGTGCAGATATCCAGATGCAGTTGGATCAATGTATTGCGTTACCTGCAACTGAAAAAGAAATGGAAAAAGCTATGGAACTTTCATTGCGGTGGGCGCAGCGTTGTAAAACAGCTTTTGGAGATCAGCCCAATAAAGCATTGTTTGGTATTGTTCAAGGTGGTGATAATATGAAACTACGTGAACGTTCTGCTCAAGCATTAAAAGAAATGGATTTAAAAGGTTACGCTATTGGAGGGCTTGCTGTTGGTGAGCCGCAGAGTGTTATGACAGCAGTATTGGATACTACTTGTCCGATTTTACCAGAGGATAAACCACGCTATCTTATGGGGGTAGGGACACCTGATGATATTTTACAAAGTGTTGCTCGTGGTGTTGATATGTTTGATTGTGTTATGCCGACGCGTGCAGGACGTCATGGTTTAGCTTTTACCCGCTTTGGTAGAATTAATTTGCGTAATGCGCGTTATGCAGAAGATCCACATCCTCTTGATCCGCAGTCACTTTGTCCAGCAGCACATGATTATAGTTGTGCTTATTTGCATCATTTGATTAAATCTGGTGAATCTCTTGGGGGGATGTTGTTGACTTGGAATAATCTTTTTTATTATCAACAACTGATGCAGGGAATTCGTGATGCCATTGAAGAAGGCTGTTATGCTGATTTTTGCGCTGAAACGCGCGCTCTATGGGCACAAGGACGCTAAAATATTAATCGTAATATAGCGTTTCATTTTTTTATTGAATTTATTCTTGCATTTACAAATTTAGCTAAAAATATGAAATTAGAAACACCTTCCAAAATTATAAATTCCACTATCCTAAGATATAGAAGTGCGGTTTTATAGGGCATATATTCTTTTTCTAATTACTATATAAAACAGAAACTGTTACTCCGGTACGCGCTACCTGATCCGGAGAAAAACAGTTTATTTCTGTTTCTGATGACTGTTTAAAGCAACAATGTTAATGAGGCGTTAGCGAACTCTTAAAGAAGTATGAAAATTTTATTTTTATGAGATAATTTGTGTTTTTTATTACTAAAGGTAAAGAATAGGTTATATACAATCGAATAGATAGATTTTTAGAAAATTAAAAGAAAACTAAAATAAGATTACAACATTTTAAATATTATAATTATATATTTTATGTCATAAAAAATTAAATATTAATCACGATAATTAGCACATTTATAAAATATCGATGAATATATTGAGATAAAAATTATTATATTTGTTTTATGCTCTGTTTATAGAATTTATCTGAAAATAAGTACAATATATTTACGTGAATATTTTAATTTAAAGATAATGAGTTAGATATCTGATGCGATTCCTCTGTTAGAGGAGGGAGGGGTAAAGATGCCTAAAAGAGGATATTTAATAAATCTAGAAACCAAGTACTATTATCATGAGAATTTTTAAAAGAATCTATAATAATTTATAAGAATGGCGTAAAGTTGAAATTATAGCTTATCGATTTGGAGGATCTGCATTCAGGTAGCAAAAACAAAGAAACAATAAGTTTTGGAGAAGTTTAATCCTTATATCAAGATAATAATGAGATGTGGTTCACTTGTTTGAAGTGCATTATTCGACAAATTTTAGAATTATTTATAGGGTATAGTATATAGTTGCAAAAAAAGGTTTCACTGTAAAATTGGAACTGCTGAAAATAGGAGACAAAGTTTATTATTTGGCAGATCTGATAAAAATAGGTGAATACGTTTATAACCTTGAGGGTTTCAAAGATTTTCCATTAAAGAATCTTACCTAAAGCTTCATAAAATGCTTTATATATCAAAATATTTCTAAAACTTCATTGGGGACTATTGGGCATGCGTATAACAATGTTTTGAATTTTTGTTTGTGTGTATTACAGATATCTACAGTTAAAACTCCTATCCAGAAGTGATGATATGAGGGATTCTTATAAACAAAAGGTTCTTGCATTGGAAATTGATTCGAGAATACGGCGTTTAATAATTTTAGCTCTTGCCGTGGGGAGTTTTGCTATTGGTACTGCAGAGTTTGTTGCAATGGGGCTACTGCCAGAGATAGCACGAAGTTCATATGTTGATATTCCTACCGCTGGTCAATATATTTCTGCTTATGCATTAGGAGTTGTGATTGGAGCACCTCTTTTAGCTGTGGCAACAGCTCAGGTATCACGCAAAACTGTTTTGATAGGATTGATGCTTTTTTATGCTTTAGCAAATATTGCTAGTGCCTTTGTTTCTGATTTTAGCATATTAGTAGTATTACGCTTTCTCAGTGGACTTCCCCATGGAATCTATTTTGGACTTGCGGCTATGGTTGCCTCTTCAATGGTAGAAATGAAAGAACGTTCTAAAGCTGTTGGATATGTTATGCTTGGCTTAACAATTGCAACCGTTTTGGGAGCACCCAGTGCTACTTGGATTGGTCAACTTATTGGTTGGCAGATTGCTTTTGTCCTTGTGGGTATGATTGCTTTATTATGTTGTTTGCTTATTTGGAATTTTTTACCTTGTGATTTAAGTTTTCCAAAAACGAATCCTTTGCACGAAATGGGTGCATTAAAGCAAAAGCAGGTGTGGCTTCTTTTGTTGATGGTTTCGGTGGGAGCGTCAGGATTATTTTCTGTTTTCACTTATATCAAGCCAACGTTAATGCATATTTCTGGTGTTTCACTTGAGTTGGTACCATTTATCATGCCGTTAGTTGGATTGGGTATGGTGGTAGGAAATCTCTTGGGGCCTAAATTGGCCGTTAAAATTGGTATTTCGCCGATGATATTTTTTTCTATGCTTTGGAGCGTATTTGTTTTTTTTCTTTTTTTCTTTTTATCTTATGCTCCGTTAACAGCGGCAATAGGATGCTTTTTTGTTGGAACTTCTTTTGCTGCTATGCCTTCTATACAAACAAAAATTATGGATGTTGCACTACAGGGACAGATTTTGGCAGGAGCATTAATGCAGTCTGCTTTTAATATTGCTAATGCTCTTGGTGCAGAATCTGGAGCATTAGTTTTAAAATTGGGCTATAGTTATGAATATACAGCTATTTTAGGAAGTGTTCTAACTTTGTGTGGATTAGTGATTTTTTGCGTCTCATGGTATATGGAAAAGCATGCTTAATACTTTCATTTTTTTAATGAAGAAGGTATTTTTATGTTTATTTAATTATTGGAATGTCCTGTTGGATTTTTTAATATGCAGTAAGAGATGCGCAGCGCTAATGGAATAGCAAAACACAATAAAAAACCAATGAGCACTATAAGAAGAGTTTTTGCTGCTAAGATCATTCCTATTGTTCCTCCAGGATTAAAGAGACCGGCAAGATTGGTTATCACTCCGGCTAGAGTTGCACTCAATGCAGCTGAAAATAGTTGTACGGAGGTAAGGGATTCACTGGCACGTAGAGCATCTTCATCATTTGTACATTGCAAGATCCGTGTGAGCAAATGTGGCCATGCTATGCCCGCACTGATTCCAATAGAAAATAGTGCTAAGCAAATAATAAAAATATATTCGAGTGTGGAAACTTCTGTTGGGATGAGCCATAAAAGAATCGCTATGCCTAACAGTTTAAATAGGGGCGAGTATATAATGATGTTGCGAATTTTTTTTGTGGAGACAGCAGCACTTGAGAGGGCTCCACATGTCCACCCTAGGCTCATAAGTGCTGCTATATAACCGGCTATAAGGGGAGCTTGTCCATGAAGCTCTTGAAGAAAAAGTGGTAAATAAAGTTCTATACTGTACACGACTGTTGTCATCACGAGTATTAATGCGTAAACGGGAAAAATTTCAGAAGAGAAAGAAAAGGATTTGCGCGGCAACATAGGATGAAAGCTATATGATTCGATTTTTGCTAGAACAAAGAGAAGACTAAGTCCGATAACTAATCCGCAAATTTTTGCCATTGTTGTGTCCATAGCTCCTCCAACAGAAATGATAAAAATCAATAAGGTGAGTATGAAAAGTTGGAGAAGAGGGAGGGGGGATGTTGGAACATAGTTTTCATTCTTTTTTGGTAAAAATTTAAAGGCGATGAGTGAGAAAAATATAGCTAATACGCCAATGACCAAAAAGGATGCTCGCCATAGGCCATAATATACAGAAAGCCCCCCGATTGCTGGTCCTAACAAGGTTGATATTCCCCACATTCCAGAGATAATACTTAATGCATGTGACCATAAAGATGGGCTGAAAACAATCCGTACCATGGAATAGGATAGGGATAACAAAGAACCACTTCCAAATCCTTGAATAAAGCGTCCTATTAAAAACAATGGCATAGATGAAGAAATGCTGCACATAAAAGTGCCTAGGGTGAAGATAAGTCCAGAAATAACATACGCATTGCGAGGACCTAATTTCCCTAATATTTTTGTTGCAAGTGAAGTACCCACGAGTGAAGCTGTAATAAAGACAGTAGCTACCCAAGAATAATATATTTCACTCCCAATATGATTCATAAGAGAGGGTAAAATAGTAATAACAATATAAACGTTGGTGGCGTGTAACACAACTCCACCTGTAAACGTTAAAAAGCAAAGACCATTTTTACCCAATAAAAGCGCAGACCAGCCCTGTTTTTTCACTGTTTTTTGCTATTTAATAAAAATTTATCCTCTTTTTACTTATAAGGTACTTCTTTGAATTTGCCAAGAGAAATTCAAAGCTCTGTTTAGAGCTTTGAATTTTAATTTAAGTAATAACTTAATTGCCCATTGCTTTTTTGAGATTCTCATCAATTTTTTCGAGGAAACCTGTTGTAGAAAGCCATTTCTGTTTAGGCCCAATCAAAAGTGCGAGATCTTTAGTCATAAAACCCTCTTCGACGGTTTTAATACAAACTTCTTCCAATGTCGCGGAAAAGCTTTTTAATTTCTCATTGTTATCTAGTTTAGCACGGTGTGCCAGTCCACGCGTCCATGCGAAAATAGATGCAATAGAATTTGTTGATGTTTCTTCGCCTCTTTGATGCTGACGGTAATGGCGTGTTACGGTGCCGTGTGCTGCCTCTGCTTCAACAATTTTACCATCTGGTGTCATAAGAACAGAAGTCATGAGACCGAGAGAACCAAAGCCTTGGGCAACAATATCAGATTGAACATCACCATCATAGTTTTTACATGCCCATACATAGCCTCCTGACCATTTAATTGCAGAAGCAACCATATCATCAATGAGGCGGTGTTCGTAATATAATTTACGATTTTCAAATTCAGTTTTAAATTCCGTATCAAATATTTCTTGAAAGATATCTTTAAAACGACCATCGTAAGTTTTTAGAATGGTATTTTTTGTTGAAAGATAAACTGGGACATTCCTTTGTAGTCCATAATTAAAGGATGCTTGAGCAAAATCACGAATTGACTCATCAAGGTTATACATAGCCATAGCAACCCCTGCGCTTGGGGCATCAAAAACATCATGTTCAATAACTTGATTGTCATCACCTACAAATTTAATACTTAATTTCCCTTTTCCTGGAAATTTAAAATCTGTTGCCTTGTACTGATCACCAAAAGCGTGACGTCCAATAATAATTGGCTTTGTCCAGTTAGGAACAAGGCGAGGGACATTTTTACAGATAATGGGTTCGCGAAAAATGACTCCTCCTAAAATATTGCGGATTGTGCCATTAGGTGATTTCCACATTTTTTTTAGGTTAAATTCTTTAACGCGTGCCTCATCAGGTGTGATGGTTGCACATTTTATACCAACCCCATATTTTTTGATAGCATTGGCAGAATCGATAGTGACCTGATCATTGGTTGCATCACGATTTTCGACGGAAAGATCATAATATTTGAGATCAATGTTGAGATAGGGATGGATTAATTTATCTTTGATATATTTCCAGATGATACGGGTCATCTCATCCCCATCAAGTTCAACAACGGGGTTTTCTACTTTGATCTTTGCCATTAGAAGTCCTTTTTTTTAAGCGATACTACTTTATAGCACTTTCAAGTTTATAATGAAAAGTAAAAATAAGGGAAAAAAGCACTCAAATATGATCTTTTAGAATCTATGATCAATAGAGTGTAAATTTTGTTGGAGGGTTTAATTTTTGAAAAGAAGTGATGTGTTTGCAAATCTATAATTATTCTATGATTGATGAAGAATCTGTTTAATAGATAAGGTAGTTAGATCACTGGGGGTCAAGGATTATGCATTTTTATTATCAGAGTTTCCATTTAATAAGTTGATTGTATTCTAAATTATAGTTTCTTGATTTGTTGTGTTAGGTGAATAAGAATCTATTTTTATATCGCATTTCAATTCTAAGATTACGGTCTGTTTGTTTATAGAAAAGTTTAATGTGAAAAGGCACCGTAATTAAAAATGCTTCATATAAGATGTGTTTTGGGGTGAATTTTAGTTTTGAAGGTTGGAAGAAACGTATAAATGATGTGGCTGGTTTTAATTTAAAAATTAACGGTATACGCAAGAATATGGCTTATAAACTCACCGGATCACGAGCTAGAACCTTCTAATTTTTATATTTTATCAATTTTTATTGTTATTAACTTTGCGCAGTAAAACACTATCTTCGAAATGCAACAAAGAAATCAATTATCTAATGATTCTTGTATCTTTTTTACGAAGAGATCCCTTTAAAAATCTTATTCCCTCGTTTTTATTTATGCATTCCTCATTTTTAAGAATACGAATAAAATGAATGTATTACACATAGAAAAAAGAATTATGGTACGCCCAAGGGGAATCGAACCCCTGTTTCCGCCGTGAAAGGGCGATGTCCTAACCGCTAGACGATGGGCGCAAACCATTGATGAGGCTTATAGAGAGGATCTTTTTACTTCGCAAGCCCTCTGTGTCATTTTTTTTGAAAAAAGTGTGTTTTATTGAATAATTTTTGAGCAATTCCTGTTTGGATTGTTTCTTTTCATTTTGACTAGTAGGCAAAAATGATCAAAACATTATTTTAAGTGTGTTTATTTTTTGCATATTTTATCGTTTGTTATCTTTGCTTGTATATGAGAATATTATTTAACTTGCTAGAAAGAGCCTTTATACAGAAGATTTCTCATTTGAGCTTATCATAAAGCAAAAAACTGTATAATTTATGAAGTATAAAACAAATATTTATTACCAAATTAGCAAATAATACCAATCATACAAAAGTTTTTTTAGGCATAAACCATAGATTAATTTTATTTTAAAAAATATAAATGGATTCTGTATGATGAAAATAAAAATATTAAAGCAATTATTTACAGAATATATTAAAAATATTTTTCTTATCTTTACTTTTACATGTTTATAAGGAATTTAAAATTAAAACCCCTTCATTTGTTCCCTCACATGTTGAGAAGGTTATTTATTTGAAAATGAATTAGCATGGGTAAAGGGTAGATTGAGATTTTTGTCATTTCAATTCGCTAGTTTTTCAAAGAGGTGGCAGTAAGTTTAGGTAAAATATTTGAGTTTTGCAAATTTATTCTCCATATTTATAATATTTCAGAATTATGGTGTGCACATATTAAGTCTTGTTTTTTACTTTAATGTAAGGTTCTATTTTGATATATAAGTGCATTAAGATTTTTGCATTAAAGATTTATATTTCAAACTATGGAATGGTAGGAAGAAATGTGTTATTATTTACTGATCTACTTTGTTTTATCCATTCTCTTAATTTTTCATATGAAAGAATGTTTTTTGTTCCGTATTTGTTAATTTAGAAGAGATGTTTTTATTCTTTCTTACTAAGTCCTTAATATTCTTTAACTTGTTATTGATTATTTTTTAGAACTTTTCTTTATGGCAATTTGCATTTATCTGTTTTACAGATTTTCATTCTGAATTAGATATTTTATAAAGATTCTGAAATCTTTGAAGACAATAAATATTATATTTTTAGGAATGTTGATTGAACAAGCGGGAATAATTCTATTGGAGAACATGAAGTGAATAGAGCGGGGTATTTCTTTTGTTCTTATGGATGTAAGTATTCTTTGTGTTGATTGGCACATCATTTAAACGATTTTTCAGTGAAGAGAGGGATCAGTGGTTAATAATGGCAGAAGCTTTAAAAGTTGGTGTTGCGGGACTTGGTACGGTTGGTACTTCAGTTGTTCGAGCTCTATGTGAAAAAGCGAATAGTTTAGCTTGTCAATGTGGGCGATTCATCAAAGTCGTTGCTGTTAGTGCGCGCGATAAAAGCCGTAATCGTGGAATTGATCTCAGTGATATAAAATGGTTTGATTCACCCGTGGAGTTGGCTGCTTCTGATGAGATTGATGTTTTTGTAGAGTTAATTGGTGGTGAATTGGATGTGGTGTACACCGCTGTTAAGAGAGCGCTTGAGGCGGGACATCATGTTGTAACAGCCAATAAAGCCCTTCTTGCTCGACATGGAGTAGAGCTGGCTATAATTGCAGAAAAAAAAGGAGTTTTTCTTCATTTTGAAGCAGCTGTTGCAGGGGGAATTCCTGTCATCAAAGCGATGAGAGAATCACTTGTCAGTAATCAGATATCGCGAATTTATGGTATTCTCAATGGAACCTGTAATTATATATTAACACGCATGTTTACGGAAGGTCTTTCATTTAAAGATTGTTTAGCAGATGCACAGAGACTTGGATATGCTGAAGCAGATCCAAGTTTTGATATTGAGGGAAATGATACTGCTCATAAATTAGCTTTGTTGACAAGCTTGGCATTTGGAACAGCTGTTTCGTTAGATGATGTTTATGTTGAAGGAATTCATAATATTTCGCAAATTGATATTCGAGCAGCTGATGAATTAGGGTATCGGATTAAGCTTTTAGGAGTTGCATTAAAAACGGATTCTGGAATAGAGCAACGCGTTCATCCAACAATGGTACCAACATCTTCAATGATTGCACAGATAAATGGCGTAACCAATGCTCTTTCTATTCAAAGTGATTTATTAGGTGAATTACTGTTTTCTGGTCCTGGCGCCGGAGGAATGGCAACAGCATCAGCCGTTATTGGTGATTTGGCTGATATAGCAAAAGCGCGTTCTGGTTTTCAGTATGCACCTGTTTTAAGACGTCCAGCATTAGAACTTACTCCTCATAAAAAAGCACGTATTTCGCATCATGCAGGGGGTTATTTTATTCGTTTAAATGTTCATGATCGTACTGGTGTTTTTGCCGCGGTTGCAAGGCATATGGCTGATAATCACATCTCATTGGAGTCGATTGTTCAAAGATCTTTTGTAGAAGATCAAATTGAAAAAACAATTATTTTAATTACGCATGAAACAACAGAGGTGAATGTACGACAGGCACTTGCAGAAATTGAAAAAGATGGACATCTTGTTGCAAAATCTCAATTTATTCGTATTGAGCCTATGGCAGAGAATTGATAACTTTCTTGATAATGACAAAAAGGCAAGCTTGAGTTCTTTTGTTTCTTGTGGAAAATTTTCATCTTTGCCAAAAACTTTATTCTTAGTATTTAATAAGGACTCATATTTTTTCTGGTATTCATTCGGTAGGATTTTTTCATATGCCCACAACTCAGAAGATTTTAAATGGACTTGATCGTATTTTGACGCTTGAATTGGTACGTGTTACTGAACGTGCTGCTGTTGCTGCTGCACGCTGGCGCGGGCGTGGCGATGAAAAAGCTGCGGATCAGGCTGCTGTAGATGCAATGCGGCAGGAACTTAATCGATTGCCTATTGATGGTACAGTGGTGATTGGTGAAGGTGAGCGGGATGAAGCGCCTATGCTTTATATTGGAGAAAAAGTAGGTCTTCAAAGTGGGTTGGCGATCGATATTGCACTTGATCCACTAGAGGGAACAACACTTTGTGCTAAAAATATTGCCAATTCTTTGGCAGTAATTGCAATTGCTGAAAAAGGTAATCTCCTTTACGCTCCTGATGTTTATATGAAAAAAATTGCTATTGGTCCTGGTTATCCAAAGGGAGTAGTAGATATAGATGCTTGTCCTACCGATAATATCCATGCTCTTGCGAAGGCTAAAGGAGTGGCTGTTAATCAGATTGTTGTTTGTATTATGGATAGACCTCGTCATGAAAAATTGGTTAATGAAGTACGTGCAACAGGGGCATCGATTCGCTTGATTGGGGATGGAGATGTTGCTGCTGTTATTGATACAACTGATCCAGAAGAAACAGGTATTGATATCTATATGGGGATTGGGGGAGCACCTGAAGGTGTTTTAGCTTCTGCTGCTTTGCGCTGTATTGGAGGACAGATGCAAGGTCGTTTGCTGCTAGATACAGAAGAGAAAATTGCTCGTGCAGCTAAAATGGGGATTAGTGATCCCAATAAAGCTTATACAATGGAAGAAATGGCAAAGGGTGATGTTTTGTTTGCAGCAACAGGGGTGACAGATGGCAATATGCTTTCTGGTGTTAAATTTACATCTCGTTACATTCAAACGGAAACTCTCATAATGCGCTCCCATACGGGTACAGTCCGTAATATTAAAGCGCAGCATAGAGATCATTCAAAATTTGATTAATGCTTTCTTTTTTCGTCATTAAAAATAGAGGGAGTTTTTCTAGGAAATACGCTTCCATGAATCTATTTTTATGGAAGCGTTTATAGATATGAGAATATCTTATTATTATGAGAGCTGGACAGAATGAACCCAGCCATTTTTATCTTCTATGTTCCCTTTTTGAAGGCCAACCAATTGTGTACGAAGCTGCTTTGTAACTCCTCCAACTGTTTCATTTCCAATAATAAATTCTCCCCCTTTATATTTAAAACGACCAATTGATGTGACAACGGCAGCTGTACCACAAGCAAAGACTTCTTTAAGGTGTCCACTCTTTGCATCTTCTTGAAGTGCTGCAAAAGAATAAGGACGCTCTTCTATTTTTAATCCCATTTGTTGAGCTAACCTTAAGATTGAATCACGAGTTATCCCTGGAAGAATAGTGCCGTTAAGCGCAGGGGTTACAAGTGTACTATCTGCCATAATAAAGCAGACATTCATACCACCAAGTTCTTCAATCCATTTATGTTCAATCATATCAAGAAAGAGTACTTGGCTACAATTATTTTCAGTTGCAGTTTTTTGTGCCAGTAAGCTTGCTGCATAGTTTCCTCCACATTTTGCAGCGCCTGTGCCCCCTGGACCAGCGCGGCTATAATCTGTTTCAATCCATACATTGACAGATTTTTCTTCTCCTTTGAAATAGGATTCAACTGGAGAGGCTATGATACAAAAAAGATATTCTTGAGAAGGGCGGACTCCCAAAAAGTTTTCATTGCCAAACATAAATGGACGGATATAGAGGCTAGCGTTGGGATGATTAGAAACCCATTTTTGATCAATCTTTACTAATTGATGAACGGCATCCAGAAAAATATCTTTTGGCAATTCTGGCATAGCTAAACGCCTCGCTGATTCTATAAAGCGTTGTGCATTGGCATCAGGACGGAAGAGCAAGATGCGTCCATCTTTTGCACGATATGCTTTTAAACCCTCAAAAATTTCCTGTCCGTAATGTAAAACGGTACTTGCAGGGTTAATTTTTAAAGCTTTGTATTGAGAAATGATGGCATTATGCCAGCCTTTGTCTTCAGTCCATTGAATAGTACACATGTGGTCTGTAAAAAATTGACCAAAACCGGGACTTTTTAAAATTTCTTCACATTTTTCTTCTGACAGAGGAGATGGGTGTTTTTCTATTTTAAAGGGAAGCGACGATATAGGAGATTTCATAAAAAAACCTTTTGAGTATGTTTCTTTTTATTAATAAAAATAATGAGATATTTTGATCACAACTCTATTATTAACAAAACCTTTGTGTCAATGTTTTATTATAGAACACAAAGGAGTTTATTATAGAATTCAAAGGCTATGATAGATATTTTAATTCTACTCTCGCCTCTTTTTCTCAACTTTATGAAGTAAGCTGGAACTTTTTTCTATAATTATCGTTTTCTCACAATAAGTATCTGAATAATTTCATATATGCATATTTTCTAGAAATTAAAAGGTAAGGGAATTGAGAAAAGGAATCTACTATGATTGATAAAAATTATCACACATATGAAGAACGTATGGCAGCAGAAAGAAGAGATAGTGAACAACGTGTTTCAATTGCTAAGGGTATTTTTGCTATTCTTCTTGCGGTCGTTATTCTATGGTTTGTTTTTGGTTTTTTAGGATCTTTTTTTGCAAAATCTCCTGAACATAGTTCGCGTTATAATACTCCAGAAACAAGCCAAAGTGTAACAACGCCCAAAAAAGATTTAAATTCGCTTCCTCCTGTACCTTATACCTATAAGGGTACGGAGTGATTTTTTCATAAATATAATCTTTTAGATAGAGCGAAAATCGACGTAGACTAAAGAATAAAGTCAGCACAAAGACATAAAAAAGAGAGGAACGATTTTAATTTCTGAAGTTTTTTATAAGTAATTAAATGGTATGGAAATAAATAATGCAACGGTTGTTAAAACCGTTGCATTATTGGTTTAGCGTGTGATGAAGCAGCTTCCACCAGAACTTTTAATGGATTCACAAAGGATTATGGCTTCATTACGGTCTTGTGCTTGAATCCGAACACGATAATAAGTGCCTTTTCCTGGTATAAAAGCGGATTGAATATTTAAAGAACGGGCACCGATAAGGAATCCAAATTTAGATTTCATATTTTTTAAAGAACTTCTAGCGAGCTCATGCGTTGGCTGAGATGCAAGTTGTACGTAATAACTTTCTGAATTTTGTGCTGCGACTCTGTTTGGTGATATGGGGCGAGACGCGGCTGGTGTTTCAACTTGTGTATTTCTTTCTGCATGAGAAGGAATAGGGATAAATTTTTCTTCAATATTTGAGCTAGAATTATTTTCTGCGATTATTTTATCAATATTATTTTTAAGATCATGATCTCTTTCTTGGTCGTTTATATCAGAATTATGCGACGAAACAAGGGACGAATCTTGAAGTTCATTAGAAGCTTGATCAATGCTTTCTTCAGATTGAGCAGCAGTTTTGCTGTTTGTTTGATGCGCGGGGGCTAGTGTAACTGTACCATCTTGATTGACAATAACAGTTTGTACTTCTCGCATTGGAATAGTATGATTTATAGCTTCTGTGACTGCATCTTCAACATCAGATTCATTTAAAGACGATGAGGAAACGTTTGAAGATTCTTCAGGGTTTAATTCTTTTAAATTTTCAGGTTGTTCAGAGTTATCAATAAGAAATTGTTGTGTATTTTCTTGTTTCTCATTTTGTTCAGTTGTTTGTTTATAGATATCTAAATTATGTGCAACATCATTTTTCGTTTCAGTTGTTTCTGGTTTGAATTTAAAAGGCGTATTATCAGCGTGGATAATGACCGTTTCTTCATTTTTTTGTGATGGCATAAAAAAATGCGAATAACCAGAAAACCCAATTCCTATTAAAATAAGTATAAAAATACCTTTAACGAAAGTTTTACTAAAAATAAAACTTTTTAAGGGAGGAGGAGCTGGTGGATGCGTGGGAACCTCATCTGAGCTTGTATATGATGAATTCTCGCTAAAAGGGGGAAAATTATATTCCATATTGGCAGAAGAAAAATAGTCGGAATTTTGTTCTTTAGAGTTTATATAAACACCTTCTTTTGAATTTTGCATAGACTGATGAAAAACTTCACTAAAAACCTCATTTTTCTGTTGTTTTTGAGAAAAATTATCCGTTGGGACATTTCCTACATTAAGTACATCAGCAAATTCTTCTTCTAAACCACCACTAGTTGGCACATCATATTCTGGCGCTTCATACGGGACTTCTGGAACCATAATAGGACCAGTTTTTTCTACGATTTCCTCTGAAAATTTATAAGTATCAACATTGGGAGGGGGAGTATCTCTGTGCGTATAGTTATGGGCAAAAAAGCCATCCGTTTGTTTTGTATTTAAAGAGGGGGATGAGGAAAGAAACTCATCTAAATTATTTTCATTATATGAAATTTCTCTATTTGGGTTAGAGGCACCTTCGGCGTTATTGATGTATTGGGCTCGAGCCTCATCATATATCGGAACTTTTTCGCCATAAGTTTTTTGTTGTGAGGGGTTTTCTGCAAAAAAATGGGGATAATTGGTTGTATGATCTTCTTGTGAAGCCCCCTTTAAATAAGATTGTCTATCAACTGGTGGAGAATCTAAAGGTGAGGAGAAGGTACTTCTTGTTTGATTTCTTGCAGTGTTTTGTCTTTCTGACATAAGATTAGAAGATGAGAAAAACTCATTTGCCTCTGTAGAAGAGGAGACATCAGGATAATCTTTTTTGATCCAATTTTCTTGATCAGCTGAAATTTTATAGGGATGGTTTACAGGAATGTCATAGAGGTTTTGATTGTCATCATAAGTTTGTTGTATATCCGTAGTTTTAGGCTGTTGTGAATTTGTTTGTGAAAAACGATTGGTTTGTTCAACAGATTCTGGAATCTCTTTCTTATTTTCGCGTCTTTCAGATTTATCAAAAAAGAAATTTTCTGATTCTGATTGTGAAATAAGGTTACTTTTTTTAAGAAACGGATCAGCACTGGTTGCTGTTGTTTTCTCTTGAGGGGATTGATTCTTTGGGATTGGTAATGGAGAAAGCTCATCTAAAATTTGTTCTTCATCATGACTGCTAGGTGAAGAATATTTCTCTTCAGATAAATTATTTTGTTTTGAATGGTTGAAAGAAACAGTTTGTGCAATATCTGAGGCTGTTGCGTTGCTGGTTGCACGCAAGTCCCATTGTTTTTTTTGATCATCAAACGGTAAGTCATGTGCTAAATTATTTTCAAGTTCCTCTTCTAGAAAGGACAAATCAAAATCATCATCATGGGATGATGTTTCGGGGTGAGATGTTGATCGATCTGTCTGTAAAGAAGATTGCTCATTTTGGTTTCCGCTTTGTTTGTGCGGATTAAAAATGCGCGTAAGCCTTTCCAAAGGATCATGGTGTTCATGATCGTGTTTTGTTTCGTGTAGATTTTTGCGATCGTTATCGCTCATAGCTTTTCTCACATGGTGATTTGCATCTGCGTGCAATCAATGGTTGATTTTGATTTGTTATATTAAAATTATAAATTTTCCCCCTCTCATGCAAGGATACATGAAAAAGTTTATCAATAGAGTACCTATTGTATGTATTTATAGAACTTTTTCAATGCATTTCTATTGGTGCTTCGACTCCTATGATGGTAAGTCCTGATGATAAAATATTGATAACAGCTTGTATCAACCCCAATCTTGCAAAGGATAACTCTTTATCATCAGGTTGAATAAAGCGTAAATTGAGATTTTCACTCCCTTTATTCCAATGGGTGTGAAAGCTGGAAGCAAGGTCATAAAGATAAAACGCTAATCGATGCGGTTCCTTATGAACGACGGCCTGTTCAATGATACGTGGATATTCAGAAAGTTTGCGTATTAACAATATTTCATGGTCATCTGTTAATCGATGAAGATGGGCGATTAATGTATCATTTGAAAAGCTTTTAATATGAAGCGCTTCTTGTGCTTGACGAAAGACTGAGTGACAACGTGCACTTGCATATTGTACGTAAAAGATGGGGTTATCTTTTGATTGTTCTGTTACTTTTGCAAAATCAAAATCAAGAGGTGCTTCACACTTACGGTATAACATCATAAAACGCACAGGATCACGCCCAACCTCTTCGACAACATCCCGTAGAGTGACAAAAGATCCCGCTCTTTTTGACATGCGTACAGGATGACCGTTGCGAAAAAGTTTTACCAATTGACATAAGAAGACGCTTAATTTAGCTTTATCCCCAGAAATTGCTTTTGCCATTGCCTCTAGCCGCTTTACATAGCCAGCATGGTCTGTGCCTAGAATATAAATCATTTCATCAAAATGACGATTAAATTTATCCCGAAAATAAGCAACATCAGCAGCAAAATAAGTGTAAGAACCATCAGATTTGACTAAAACACGGTCTTGGTCATCACCAACATTTGTTGAACGGAACAAAGTTTGTTCACTTGGTTCCCAATCTTCTGTATTTTGTCCCTTGGGAGGGGGGAGTTTTCCTTTGTAGATATAACCATTTAAAGTGAGGTCGTTAATGGTGTTACGAATGGCGCGTGCATTATCTGCATAAAGCATTCGCTCAGAGAAAAAGATATCATGATAAATATTAAGAGCAGCCAAATCTTCGCGAATCATGGACATCATTGCATGAATTGCACGTTCTTTCACAAGAGATAAGGCTTCATCTTTATCCATCGTGAGGAGTTGGTCACCAAACTCTTGAGCAAGTGATTGTCCCAATGGTATCAAGTATTCTCCAGGATATAGCCCTTCTGGAATTTCATTAATTTCTTGCCCAAGAGCCTCACGATAGCGCAATAGTACAGAGTGGGCGAGGACTTCGATTTGTTGACCAGCATCATTGATATAATATTCTTTCGTAATGTTATAGCCCGTAAATTGTAGCAAATTGGAGAGAACATCCCCAACAACCGCTCCGCGGCAGTGTCCTACATGCATTGGTCCTGTCGGATTTGCTGAGACATATTCAACATTGACGCGTTTTCCTTGTCCCATTGGAATACGACCATAAGAAGTGCCTGATTCAAGCATGGATTTTATAGCATCTTGCCAAAATAATTTTGTAAGCTTTATGTTTATAAAACCAGGACCGGCAACATCTATATTTTCGATAGAGGAATCATTTTTAAGAAGTTCTATGATTTTATCTGCAAGTGCACGTGGATTGATTCCAATAGATTTTGCAAGCACCATAGCAGCATTGGTTGATAAATGACCATGGGAGGAATCACGCGGAGGATCAACAGTGATTTTTGATAAATCTAGATCTTCTCCATTTTTTCCTTTTATATCAGATAATTCAATTGATCTCTTAATTTTTTTTTCGAAGTTTTTAAAGATATTCATATTTAGCTTCCATGATGATGCCAAAAGCCATTAGACGAAATTATCTGTATGGTCAAATAAACGGTGATATTCACGTAGAGCGTAGTGATCTGTCATGCCTGAAAGAAAGTCAGCAATCAAACGTGCTAACTCTTGATTTTTTAAGTGCACTGTTTTGCTCTGCCAACTTTCAGGCATTGTATTTGGATTTTCATAATAACAATTGAATAATTTTTGTACAATGCATTTTGCTGCATTGCGACGACTAAGAACTTGTTCATGGTAGTAAAGATTTTTAAATAAAAAGTTTTTTAGTTCTTTTTCATAAACGATCATTGTCGGTGAAAAGGTGACAATAGTTTGTTTTGCTTGGTGAATATCGTTTATGCTTGTTGGTTTGATGCGTGCTAAATTTTCTTGTGATTGTTTGATAACATCTTCAACCATGGTTGTTATTTGTCTTCGTACAAGTGTGTAACCGCGACGCGCTTGGTCGAGGTGGGGATGCTCATCTGTTATATCTTTTAATATTGTTGCTGTTAGTGAAACATGTTCAAATTGATCGAGTGTTAAAAATTGCGAACGTAGACCATCATCAATATCATGCGCATTGTATGCGATATCATCTGCAATAGCAGCACATTGCGCTTCTAGTCCTGCAAAACAATCGAGTGCAAGGTCTTGCTCTGCATTGTATTGTAAAATATCGATAGGAACTTCCTTATTCTTCGCGTGAGGACCTAAAAGGGGACCATTATGCTTTACAAGTCCTTCGAGGGTTTCCCATGTAAGGTTAAGTCCATCAAAATTTGCATAGCGCTGTTCTAGTTTTGTGACAATGCGTAATGCTTGTGCATTATGATCAAAGCCGCCATAATGTACCATGGCTTCATTAAGTGCATCTTCTCCAGCATGGCCAAAGGGCGTGTGTCCAAAGTCGTGAACAAGGGCAATGGCTTCGGCAAGATCTTCATCAAGACAAAGGGCACGGGCTAATGTTCTTGCAATTTGAGAGACCTCTATGGAATGGGTTAGGCGAGTACGATAATGATCGCTTTCGTCAGCAATAAATACTTGCGTTTTATGTTTAAGACGTCGAAATGCATTAGAATGGATAATACGATCTCTATCTCGTTGAAAAGGTGAGCGTGTGGTACTCATCGTTTCATGGAATAATCTACCACGGCTTGTTTGCGGATGAGCACTGTACACTGCTCGAGATTGGTAATTAAAGTTGATATTGCCTATATCCATTGCAAGTTGCCCATTATCATCTTAAAATTGAGAGTGGTTTATGACAAATAAACTGCTCTTTGAGTATGGGATACTCTTTCTTGATGGTTTAATGCAAGGATATATAAAATGAATGTGAAAATTTCAGATGTTGCTGCCAAAAAAATTGCACAGATACTTTTGCGTGAACCCGATAAAATAGCATTGCGTATTTCTGTTGAAGGTGGTGGGTGTTCTGGTTTTTCTTATAAATATGACTTGGTTTCTGAAATGTGTAAAGATGACCTCGTTCTCACAAAAGATGGGGCTGTTGTGTTTATTGATTTACTATCACTTCCTTTCATGGAAGGAGCTGAGATTGATTTTGTTGATGATCTTATGGGGCAGTCTTTTCAAATCCACAATCCCAATGCTGTTTCATCATGTGGTTGTGGTGTGAGTTTTTCAATTTAAAATGATGGCTTTGTGATATTGTTTCTTGAAAAAAATATCATGTTGGTCAACAATGTGAGAATGGGTATTCTTATAAAAATAGTGCACCGATGTGTATGGTTGTGCGTGGTGCTTACTTTATTGATCTGGAGCCACTGTGCTTTTTCTGAAGAAGGAGAAGGGAAAGATCAGCAGCAGGGACAATCAAGGAGTTTTATTGTAAAGTCTCAAGAGCAGGAAAAAGAAAATGTAGCATCTCAAACACAACTCATTTTGAATGCTCGATTAACAAATAGTCATCCGGATATTGAAAAAGGGCTTGTCTGGCGGGTTTATGCCCCTATTCTAGGGATTGATAATAAATTACCATTAGTGGCAACCTATAAGGGGGGAAGTGCGCGTTTTGATCTCGAACCAGGAAATTATCTTGTTCATGTCTCATTTGGTCATATGAGTGCTGTGCGCCATATTCGTTTAAAAAATGGACAGAGTCTTGTAAAAAACTTTAATCTTGAGGCTGGTGGAGTCATTTTAAATGCAACACTGCTCAATGGTGTAATGAATGAAAAGGAATTACGTTTTACCATTTATGAGGATGAAAAAGAAAATGATGATACGGGGGTGATTTTATCAAATGTTAAACCCCAATCAGTTGTGCGTTTAAAAGCTGGCCGCTACCATGTTGCTTCCCATTATGGTTCTATTAATGCGACGGCTCGTTCGGATATTCAAGTGGATGCTGGTAAAATGACAGAAGTTACCCTTGAACATCAGGCTGCTCAGATTGTCTTAAAGCTGGTACGACAAGAAGGAGGGGAAGCGCTTGCAGATACAAGTTGGTCTCTTGCCAATGATTCTGGTGATATCGTTTATGAAACAGTTGGTGCTTATGTTTCACTCGTGTTAGCGGAGGGAGAGTATATTGCAATTGCTAAAAATAAAGATAAAATCTATCAAAAAGTTTTTTCAGTCGTTTCTGGTCATGATGAAGATATAAGTGTGGTGGCGAATGAGCAAAATATGCAACGAATTGATGAAGATGTGGATTGATTGTTGTTCATGGGGGTAAACTATGATGAGAGACGGGGTATGAGTTTTGATTGAAATTTCAACAGTTGGTGTGTTTTTTGCTGGGGCACTCTCTTTTTTGTCGCCCTGCGTTTTGCCATTAGTTCCTCCTTATTTCTGCTATATGGCAGGTGTTGGTATTGATGATTTTCGTTCAAAAAATCGTGATGAGAAAGTCTTTGTACGGTGGGCTTTATTGTCTTCTGTTATTGCTTTTGTTCTCGGGTTTACGACTGTTTTTGTTGCTTTAGGTGCCAGTGCTAGCACAATTGGGAAATTCATCGGTTATTATCGTGATTGGTTCGCCCTTGCTGCTGGAATTGTCATTATTATTTTTGGTTTAAATTTTTTGGGGATTTTCAAGATCGCTTTTTTATTCCGTGAAGCGCGTTTTCAGACCAAAAAAACACCTTCTGGTCCTTTAGGCGCGTATATTATTGGGTTAGCTTTCGCTTTTGGTTGGACACCGTGTATTGGCCCCATTTTAGGCCCTATTATAACGCTTGCTGGAACAAAAGAAACTGTGGGAGAGGGAGCTGTTCTATTAGCGGTTTATGCATTAGGTCTTGCTATTCCTTTTATTTTGGCAGCTTTATTTTCGAGCAGTTTTATGCGATTTTTAGGAGCTTTTCGTATTCATTTAGGAAAAGTTGAAAAAATTATTGGTGTTTTTCTTATTCTTACAGGGATTTTGTTTTTAACAGGCTCTATGCAGGATCTTTCATTTTGGCTTTTAGAACATTATCCTTCGTTGAGTTATATTGAAGATATTCGTTGGCACGATATTATGAATTTTTTTGGATTTTCTCGTTAGTCTTATGTGTTTCTATGGTTAGAAGTTGTCTTTCTATTGTTCTTGCTGCAGGTGAGGGGACGCGCATGAAATCGTCTCTGCCTAAGGTACTTCATAAAATTGCTGGATTGCCTCTTATATGCCATGTTCTAAAACAAATAGAATTGGCAGGCTCTTCACAATTAGCAGTCGTTGTGGGATTTGGTGCTAAGGAGGTTACGCACGTTGTTCAGTCATTTGTAAAAGATGCGATGATTTTTGAACAAAAAGAGCGTTTAGGAACAGCTCATGCTGTTTTATCTGCTCGTTTAGCTTTGCAAAAGGAAGTGGATGATGTTCTCATTGTTTTTGGGGATACGCCTCTCATTCAGCAAGATTCATTGAACCAAATGCGTGCACAGCTTGCTGATGGAGCAGATGTTGTTTTTGCAGGTTTTCATACCCAAAATCCAACAGGTTATGGGCGTCTTCTCGAGAAAAATGGTCAATTGATCGCAATTGTAGAAGAAAAAGACGCTAGCGATGAAGAAAAAAAGATTTCTTTTTGTAACGGTGGAATACTCGCTATGCGTGGAAAACTTGCACTTTCTCTTTTAGAGAAGGTTGGTAATAACAATGTGAAAAAAGAATATTATTTAACAGATATTGCTGCTCTTGCAATACGCGAAGGATTAGATGTGCGTGTTGTTGAAGTTCCTTTTGAAGATATTGTAGGAATTAACAACAGTCTTGAGCTTTCTGAGGCTGATTCTTTGTGGCAAAAACGTAAAGCGCGCGATTTAATGTTATCGGGTGTTACACTCTTAAAACCAGAAACACTCTATTTTTCTTATGATACAGAAATTGAACCAGGGGTGGTGATAGAACCAAATGTTTATTTTGGATTAAGCGTGAAAGTACAATCTGGTGCTGTTATTCATGCATTTAGTTATCTCGAGGGTGCTGTGGTTGGTAAGGATGCACAGATTGGTCCCTATGCACGTTTGCGTCCAGGAACAGAGTTGGCGAAGTCCGTAAAGATTGGAAATTTTTGTGAAGTCAAACAAGCTAAGGTAGGAGAATCTTCTAAAATCAATCATTTAAGTTATATTGGTGATGCCGAAATTGGTGCACATACCAATATTGGAGCTGGTACGATTACTTGTAATTATGATGGATTTAACAAATATAAAACCATAATTGGTGATCATGCTTTTGTTGGGTCTAATACGGCACTTGTTTCCCCATTGGTAATAGGGGATGGCTCTTATGTTGCTTCAGGAAGTGTTATTACTGAAAATATTCCTATGAACAGTATGGCTTTTGGGCGTGCACGACAGGTTATAAAAGAGGGCTATGCGACAAAATTTCGAGAGCGCTTGTTAGAAAACAAACAGAAAAAATGATTATTTTCAGTCTATTCCTTTGTTTCGTGTTAATCTAACGATGGATAGGATGTTTATTCTTAAAGATTGCCGTACTCCATGTTTGAATTATTTTATTATTTATAGTTTTAAATAAAGGCTGTTGGATTGTTTTATAAGATTTAAATCTTAAGATGAGGGTTGGAGCTTTTTAATGTGTGGAATTATTGGAATTCTTGGAAAGAGGTGTGTTACGTCCTTTTTGGTTGAGGGGTTAAAACGTCTTGAATATAGAGGGTATGATTCATCTGGGGTGGCAACAGTCCATAATGGGCATCTTTATCGTGTACGTGCTGAGGGGAAGCTTGTTCATTTAGAAGAAAAATTAAAAAAAACACCTCTGGAGGGAAGTTTAGGGATTGGTCATACCCGTTGGGCTACGCATGGAATTGCTGTTGAACGCAATGCGCATCCCCATGTGACTGAAAAGCTTGCGATTGTTCATAATGGTATTATTGAAAATTTTGTAGAATTGCAAAAGGAACTCATAGAGGATGGTTGTATCTTTGAAACAGAGACGGATACGGAAGTTATTGCACATTTAATAACGCGTGCATTAAAAGATGGTCTTTCTCCGCAAGAAGCTATGCGTACTAGTTGGAAAAGGCTGCAGGGGGCTTTTGCTATTGCTCTTATTTTCGAAGGTGAAGATAACCTTATGATTGCTGCTTGTTCTGGTCCACCTCTGGCAATTGGTTATGGAAAAGATGAATTTTTTGTGGGTTCAGATGCGATTGCTTTGGCACCATTCGTTGATTATATTAGCTATATGGAAGATGGGGATTGGGCTGTTCTCACACGGGAGGGTGTTACAATTTATGATGCTAACAACCAACCGGTAAAACGTCCTGTGACGACATTACTCGAAGGGGCTTTATTGATTTCTAAGGGTAATCATCGTCATTTTATGCACAAGGAAATGTTTGAACAACCTGAAGTGATTTCTCATAATTTGGCGCATTATCTTGACCTTGGAAATTATGTCGTTAGACCGCTTGAGAATTTGATTGATTGGAAAAATATTCATCGGCTTCTTTTTGCGAGTTGTGGAACGGCTTATTATTCAACCTTAGTTGCGCGCTATTGGTTTGAGAAATTTGCCGCTTTAAGTGTTGATAATGATGTTGCTTCGGAGTTTCGTTATCGTGAACCTCCTATAACGTCTGATGTGTTATCGCTGTTTGTTTCTCAATCTGGTGAGACAGCTGATACATTGGCTTCTTTGCGTTATTGTCGTGAGCGGGGTGTAAAAACAGCAACAATTGTGAATGTAGAGCAATCAACAATGGCAAGGGAGGCTGATTTTATTCTCCCAACACTTGCCGGACCGGAAATAGGTGTTGCTTCAACAAAAGCTTTTACCTGTCAATTGGCAACGCTTGCTTCACTCGCTCTTAGTGCTGCTAAACAACGTGGCTATCTCTCGGCTCAAATGGAAAAGAAACTGGTTCAACAGTTGGCAGAAGTTCCACGTATTTTAAATGAGGTCTTAAAATTAGAGAGAAAAATTGAATGTATTTGTCGTGATTTGGTGAATGCAAAAAGTGTTCTTTATCTGGGACGTGGAACTTCTTATCCGATTGCTTTGGAGGGAGCTCTTAAACTGAAAGAGCTTTCTTATATTCATGCTGAAGGTTATGCGGCAGGTGAATTAAAGCATGGACCAATTGCTCTGGTGGATGAGACAATACCCGTTATTGTTGTTGCACCTTATGATCGGTGGTTTGAAAAAACTTTTTCTAATATGCAAGAAGTGGTAGCGCGTAATGGTCGTATTATTTTAATAACCGATAAAAAAGGAGCAGAGGTGGCTTTTCTTAAGACTTTATCAACGATCACTTTGCCAGATGTTCCAGAATTTATTTCTCCTATTATTTATGCACTCCCTGTTCAGTTAATCGCTTATCATACGGCTGTTTTATTAGGAACAGATGTTGATCAACCCCGTAATTTAGCAAAATCAGTCACGGTTGAATAAAAGTATATTTTTGAATCTTTTGAAGAATAATCAAGTGTAAGAAATTGATTTATAATAAAGCTTATTTTTCCATTTTTCTCTGTTGAACGAGAATGCTGTAGACAGTTTTTTTCTTTCTCAATCCTTTACGATAAAACAAAAAATATCTTCTTACCTATCAAAAAATGGATCAGCTATGTGAACATAATGGTAAAAAAAGACGCAATATTGCTTCTACTGTTTTAATGCAAGAATAATTCAGATTGAGAGAGAAGATAGTGCTGTTGATTTATTATTCGTTCATGAAGCATAAAGATGGTAAGAGACTGCGTAGATCATTTATGGGTAATTCTAAGAGAGAAAACCATATTTAAACAGAAAAGTATTTAAGTTTTTTATTAGAGGGTCTTTATTATCCTGCTCGTAAGAGGCGTGCAGCATCGTTGTGTCCGAAAAGATAAAGGAGCAACCGTAAAGCTTGTCCTTGCTCAGAAGAAAGATGAGGATCGCGTTGTAAAAATAAACGAGCATCTTTTCTTGCCATTGACAAAAGATCGCTATGAACAGCAAGGTTTGCTATATGAAATTCTGGGACTCCGGATTGTTTTGTACCTAAAAGCTCTCCTTCGCCTCGTAGGCGCCAATCTTCTTCAGCGATTTCAAAACCATCTTCTGTATTGCGGATAATATTAAGGCGTGTTGCTGCTGTTTTAGTCAGTGGATCTTTATAGAGCAAAATGCAGGAAGATTTTTTATCGCCTCGTCCTACACGTCCACGTAATTGGTGCAATTGTGAAAGGCCAAAATGTTCCGCGTGTTCGATGATAATGATCGAAGCATCTGGAATATCTACTCCCACTTCAATGACTGTGGTTGCAACTAAAATACGTGTATTTCCACATTTAAAAGATGCCATAGCGGCTTCTTTTTCTGCTGTAGACATTTTTCCATGGATCATACCAACGTGTGCTCCAAAGCACTCATGGAGAAATGCAAAGCGGTTTTCAATTGAAGTGAGATCAAGAGCTGTCGATTCCTCCACTAAAGGACAAATCCAATAGAGCTTCTCTCCTTTTTCTAATGCAATTGCGATTCTCTCTATAAGCTCATGAAGACGTTTCAAAGAAAGCGTTGCTGTTGTAATGGGTTGTCGTCCCATTGGTTTTTCGGTAATTTTAGATACATCCATATCACCAAAAGCTGTTAAGACAAGTGTGCGCGGAATGGGCGTGGCGGTCATAACCAGCATATCAGCTTTATTACCTTTTTCTGTAAGAGCGATACGTTGATGGACACCAAAACGGTGTTGTTCATCGATAATGGTTAAAGCGAGATTATTATAAGTAACACTGTTTTGTATGAGAGCATGGGTTCCGATGACAATAGAAACTTGACCTGACAGAATATCATTCACGATATTTGTCCGCAATTTCCCTTTTTCTCGTCCTGTTAAAAGCGTTGTTTGTAATCCGACCTTTTTGGCAAGAGGAGCGATGGTGGCAAAATGTTGCCTAGCAAGCACTTCAGTTGGTGCCATTAAAGCTGATTGTCCTGAATTTTCAGCAATTTGTGCCATTGCCATCAATGCAACAACAGTTTTTCCTGCGCCTACATCACCTTGAAGTAGTCTTAGCATCGGTTCTGGTGAAGCAAGATCATTTGCGATATCTTCTACTGCTTTTTTTTGTCCGGTTGTGAGTTGAAAGGGGAGGATATTGAGCAATTTTTTAGTATAAATTCCTGTTGATGGTCGAGAAGTGCCAACAAGAGATTTAGTTTTCAAACGCACGAGTCCTAGTGCCAATTGACAAGCGAGCAATTCATCATAGGCAAGACGTTTGCGTGCTGTACTTTCTAAGGATAGATCATTGGGGTTAATGGGCGCATGGATACGGCGTAAAGCAACAGAAAAAGAAGGAAAATTTTGCTGCTTTTTTACATTTTCATCTATCCATTCTGGTAGAAGAGGAATAAAATCAAGAGCGTTTTGTATGGCGCGTCTTAGTGTCTTTACAGTTAGTCCTGCAGTAGAGGGATAGACAGGTTCGATGAGAGGTATCTGATTTGATTGTTCGCTTGGGGCAATATAGTCTGGATGCGCCATTGAAAGCTGTCCATTAAACCATTCAACTTTTCCTGATATAATGACTTTTTTTCCTTCGGGGAGTTGTTTTTTTAGCCAAAGAGGTTGAGCATGAAAAAAGACTAAATTTATTTTTCCTGTCTGATCATGGGCAATAACACGATAGGGAATTCGGTTGTGACCACGGGGTGGTGGTTGATGCTGATCGATGATAATTTCGAGCGTAACAGTATCTCCTTCTTTTGCACAAGTAATGTTGGGACGCATTCTGCGGTCTATAACGGAATGGGGCATTAATTGAAGAAGGTCAATAAGGGTTGCTTCGCGTTGTGTGGGATTAACATCTAAGAGTTTGGTCAATAAACCATAGACTTTAGGTGTAATACCAGAAAGAGTTCGGATAGAATTAAAAAGTGGGGTAAGAAGACTTGGAGGCATGAGCAAATTTAACCTGCCCTTTTTGTTTTTTCTAGACCTTTAGAAGAGCTTTTTGGGGATAAAGTCATAAAGAGGAGGTTGCTTTATTTACACATTGAACTTTAGGAAGAGAAATTAATATTTAAAGAAAAATACAATTAAATGGTCAAAAATTAAAGTGCTTAGATGAGGTATATTGTTTTTCTTTTTATTTTAGGTGTTTATTTGCTGTGAATAGAAGCATTTTCTTGATAGAACTCTCTTATAAATATTAATAAAATTGGGATATTGCTCCTATGTAGGATGATGAATTTATAGCTTTAAAGTTTGATGATAAACAGAAGTTTTTTCTTTTATAAGGGCTGCTGTTTAGCATTTATTTTGTAGTGGGAAATTGTGAGAGTGGTAAAAAATAAAATGCAAATGCAAGAGAACAAAAATTCTCTTCCTCGCTTTATTCATTTGAGAGTGCATTCAGCTTATTCCTTGCTCGAAGGGGCTTTAAAAATCCCCCAAATTATTCAACAGACGATTTCAGATCATGCACCAGCGGTTGCTATTACCGATACCAATAATTTATTTGGTGCTTTGGAATTTTCACAGCATTGTCTTTCTCATGGGGTCCAACCTATTATTGGTTGTCAGCTTACTGTTGATTTTTGTGATGAAAATGATCATTCACGTTTGGCTAAATGGCGTAATCCTTCTGATTTTTGCTCTATTGTTCTTTTGGCAGCTAGCGAAACCGGTTATGCTCATTTGGTTCGTCTTGTGAGCCGTGCTTATCTTGATAAGTGTGATACTGATCCTCCTCATATTAAAGCTGATTGGTTGTCAGAACACAGTGAAGGAATAATCGCTTTAACGGGTGGAAAGGGAGGACCTATTAATCTTTCTTTGGCGGAAGAGAAAAAAGAACACGCTGTTGAGCGCTTAATTTATTTGAAAAAATCTTTTGCGGATCGTCTTTATGTGGAGTTACAACGGCATAGTTCTTATGACCGGAGTGTAGAAGCTGATCTTATTGAATTGGCTTATGCGCATGAAATTCCTCTTGTTGCAACGAATGAAGCCTTTTTTCTGAAAAGAGAAGGGTATGAAGCGCATGATGCGCTGATGGCTGTTTCAGAAGGACAAATTGTCTCTAATCCAGATCGCAAACGTGTGACGCCAGATCATTATTTGAAGTCACAAGATGAAATGGTTACACTGTTTTCTGATCTTCCAGAAGCTTTGGAAAATAGTGTTGAAATTGCATTGCGTTGTCATATTGCCTCGCCTCTTCGAAAACCGATATTGCCTCGTTTTATAGAACAATCTGTTAATTCAGAAACTACTTTAGAAATAGAAGATAGTGAGTTGTTAAATCAGGCTAAAGCTGGTTTGAAGATGCGGCTTGAAACAATAGGGTTGGCTGAAGGGTATACGATTGCAGATTATGAACAGCGGCTTGATTATGAAATTTCAGTTATTACGCGTATGCAATTTTCTGGATATTTTCTTATCGTTTCAGATTTCATAAAATGGGCAAAGGTTCATGACATTCCCGTTGGACCAGGACGGGGTTCTGGTGCTGGTTCACTTGTTGCTTATGCATTGACAATTACTGATGTGGATCCCTTGCGGTTTTCTCTTCTCTTTGAACGTTTTCTCAACCCAGATCGTGTTTCGATGCCAGATTTTGATATCGACTTTTGTCAAGAGCGGCGCGAAGAAGTTATTCAATATGTTCAAAAAAAATATGGACGTGATCAAGTTGCTCAAATTATTACCTTTGGTAAGTTACAGGCACGTGCAGTTTTGCGTGATGTGGGGCGTGTTTTAGAAGTTCCTTATCGTCAGGTGGATTATCTTACAAAATTAATTCCTGCCACGCCAGGAAGTCAGGTAGAATTAGCTGATGCTATTAAGGATGAACCTAAATTTGAAGAGGAAAAGAAAAAAGATCCCGTTGTTGTCCGCACATTAGATATAGCACTTCAGTTGGAGGGACTTTATCGTCATGCTTCAACTCATGCTGCTGGGATTGTTATCGGAGATCGTCCACTTTGGGAGCTTGTCCCGATGTATCGTGATCCTCGTTCTGATATGCCTGTTACACAATTTAACATGAAATATGTGGAACAGGCGGGGCTGGTAAAATTTGATTTTCTTGGATTAAAAACGCTTACTGTTTTGAAAATGGCAGTCGATTTTGTTGCCAGAAAGGGGACTAAAATAGATTTATCAAATATTCCTCTGAATGATGAAGCAACCTATGCTATGATGGCACGTGGTGAAACGGTTGGCGTGTTTCAGGTGGAAAGTTCTGGTATGCGCAAGGCGTTGATTGGAATGAAGCCAGACCGTATTGAAGATATTATTGCGCTGGTTGCACTTTATCGTCCAGGTCCAATGGAGAATATTCCAACCTATAATGCACGCAAACATGGGGAAGAGGAAATTTCTTCTATTCATCCTAAGATAGATCATCTGATTAAAGAAACACAAGGTGTTATTGTCTATCAAGAACAGGTGATGCAGATTGCTCAGGTTCTTGCTGGCTATTCGCTTGGAGAAGCTGATTTACTACGTCGTGCTATGGGGAAAAAAATTCATGCTGAAATGCAAAAACAGCGTACGCGTTTTATCAATGGAGCTGTTGCAGGTGGTGTGGATAAAGATCAAGCTGATATTATCTTTGATCTTTTAGCAAAATTTGCCGATTATGGTTTTAATAAATCGCACGCTGCTGCTTATGCAATTGTTTCTTACCAAACAGCTTATATGAAAGCAAACTATCCCGTTGAGTTTTTAGCTGCTTCAATGACATATGATATGACGAATACAGATAAGCTCAATGATTTTCGACGCGAAGCATTAAGGTTGGGTATTGAAGTTATTGCACCTTCTATACAAACATCTCATCGTGTTTTTGAGGTTGGTGATAACAGTATTTATTATTCTCTTGCTGCCATTAAAGGTGTGGGAGAAACTGTTGTAGATCATATTGTTTCTTGTCGTGGGAATAAGATTTTTAAGGATTTGGAAGATTTTTGTGCGCGCGTTGATCCTCGTATTGTTAATAAGCGTGCGATGGAAAGTTTAGTTTGTGCTGGTGCTTTTGATTGTTTTAACATTGCACGTGAGGTTTTATTAGCCAATCTTGGAACCCTTCATGCGCGTGCACTTCGTATTCTCGATGACAATTCTAGCGGGCAGGTTGATATATTTGGAATGGCAGGCGGATTAAAAGAACCATTGATTTTATCGCAAACAACCCCTTGGTTGCCGGCTGAGAAACTTTATCGAGAATTTCAAGCTATAGGTTTTTACTTTTCTGCGCATCCTTTGGAGGAGTATCAAGCTATTCTGGACAAAAAACGCATTCAGACTTGGGGTAATTTTGCCAATGCCGTTAAAGGGGGAGCAACAGCTGCACGGCTTGCTGGAACTGTTGTGGGAAAAAGCGTGCGCAAAACAAAATCTGGTAAAAAAATGGGAATTATTCATTTTTCTGATACAAGTGGACAATATGAAGCAGTTCTCTTTTCTGAGGCACTCTCGGATTATGAAGAGATGCTAGAACCCGGAAAATCTTTTATTATTACGGTGAGCGCAGAAAATCGTTCTGAAGGAGTTAGTTTGCGAATTGAAACAATTCAGTCTTTGGAAAATGAATCATTACAACAGCATAAAATGATGCGTCTCTTTATAAAAACAGTTGATATGCTTCCACAAATTGAACAAAATTTAAATCTTGGGGGGAATGGAGAGGTTGGGCTTATTTTAATTCAAGAGGATGAATTGCGAGAAGTCGAAATTGCGCTTCCTAAGCGATATAAGGTAAATTCACATGTCGCAAATGCTATGAAATTAATTCAGGGTGTTGTTGATGTAGAATTGAGTTAAAGAAAGATTAAAGATGGGAGCTGATTTTGAGTGGTGTTTTTGCTTTTAGGAGAGCTAAAAATTGAGCTTTTAAAATCGGATTGTAGATTTCGAAAAATATTGCTTTTATTTGAGTAAATTATGATATTTTTTAGTGTCATAAAATTAAAAAAATCTCGTTCTTTCGTAATATTCAAAGTGCCGGAAGAATTTTATAAGTTTTTATCATTATTTTTTATAGAATTCATCGCATCATACATGTAAAGCCAATTGAGATCTGACATAATGCTCTCTGGTGTACGAATTTTCATCATGAGATTGCGTGCAATTGCTATGGGACCGGTTGCGTGATAGGCTAATCTATTGAAATCTGCGCGTTTTTTTACTGCTGCAATACGGGGGGTGCGTATTGTTTCGTAAAGCGAAAGTGCTTTCGTTAATGAAAAATCTTTCAATGAAAGTGCTTTTGCTAATGTGGCGGCATCTTCGATTGCCATAGCGGCACCTTGTGCTGCAAAAGGTAAGGCAGCATGTGCGCAATCGCCAACAAATACTTGTCTCTCTAAACCGATAAAACGATTTTGTTTCATTTGAAAGAGTGGCCAATAGCTCCATTCATCAATATGATCAAAGATTTCTAAGATTTTTGAATTCCAATCTTTAAAAAGAGATTTGAGTTTTTCTTTATCTCCTTTATGGGCCCATCCTTCTTTTGAATTTTCTCCATGCGTAATGGCGACAAAATTAAAAATTTTTTCTGACGATTGAATGGGGTAGACAACAAGATGATTTTTTGATCCCATCCAAGCCGTAATTGTCTTCATATTTTGCAATGAAGAACGAAAGTTTTGAGGAAGATTATCAGATGTTGTTGTTGCACGCCAAGCAATAAAGCCACTAAAATTTGCTTTTTCATGAAAAGGAGATTGTTGCCGTAATGTTGACCAAACGCCATCACATCCGATCAGGAGGGGCGTTGAATAAAGCTGTTCTGTTGCCGTATCTGTTTTTATTGTCGTGATTTTAATGTTGCTTGCAGATTGGGTAGAAGATAAAATCGTTTCGCCTGCTTTGTATTTGATCAAAGGATTTTCAATCACTGCATTATATAAAATTTTTTGTAAAGCCGCGCGGTGAATCGTCAGATAAGGGGCTTTCCAATATTTTTCTGTTAGATTAATAAGATGAGCCCGTAGATGTATTTTTAAAGATAATCCATCTTTTAACTCAAAAAAATGTGGGATTGTCGCGACTTCAGAGAGTTTGTTAAGAAGTTTCCAGCGAGCAAGAATAGATGTTGCATTTGGTGTCAGTTGAATACCAGCGCCTATCGTTTCAAGTTGCTTACACTTTTCGATAATGGTGCTTGCAATTCCTTTATGAGCGAGTGCTAAAGCGGTGCTTAAACCAGCAATTCCTCCCCCAACGATGATGGGTGATTGTTCTACAAATGATTTCATATTAAACAAGCAGAATTAAAAGAGTAGTTATTAAGAAAGCCAAAAAACGCAATTATAATAGCTTTTCTGGATTATATAAGCATCCTGTTGGGTTTGTTTGATTGTATGATAGTGAGGGAACATAACGATAAAGGGTTGAGCAGTAAGGGCAAATTTTCTCATCTGCTGTTCCCATGTCGATAAAGATATGAGGATGATCGAATGGTTGTGTAGCGCCTACACACATAAATTCTTTCACACCAATTTCGATTGTTTTATATCCAAGGTCATTTTGAAAATGAGGAATGTTGTGATCAGACATGGCGTACAAACTCCAGAATAAATTTTCTCATCAGCTATGATTGGGCTCTTCTATTTTATAGGCGTGAGTTTGTAATAAAGCGTAGAATAATGCAAGCTGCTTTTTAAGACAAATTTCTCTTCTTTTATGCTATATTAGAATAGTTGTTTTACTTTTAGTGCTTTGCGCATAGCAATAATTCCAAGTATTTTAAAATATTAAATGGAAAAATGATGAGGGAAGTTAGGCATTGATATATTATTATGATGATAACATATTATCAAATATTATGTGAGATATTTCGTCAGGGATTTTAGAAAATGTAAAAGAAAATTATTTAGGATATATGGAACAGAGGGTGGTAGATAAAATTTCTATATCGAATATAACAATGAAAAATCCGGTACGGTTTATTAATCGAGAGTTTTCATGGCTACAATTTAATAATCGTGTTTTGATGGAAGCGGCTAATTCGAAACATCCTTTATTAGAACGTCTACAATTTCTTTCTATTTCAGCTGCAAATCTTGATGAGTTTTTTATGGTTCGTGTTGCAGGACTAGCAGCTCAAATTCGTGCTCGCGTTACAGCGTGCAGTGCAGATGGGCACACTCCACAGGAACAACTTGATATTGTATTAGCTGAGATTTCAAAGCTGCAGGCTCACCAACTACGAGAATTAAATGTTTTACGTGATGAATTAAAAAAGAATGATATTGAAATTATTTGTTCTGATGATCTTTCAGAAATTGAAAAGTCATGGCTTGAAAAATATTTTCTTGAGACAATTTTTCCTGTTTTAAAACCTTTGCCTGTTGATTCTACTCATCCTTTTCCATTTATTCCTAATTTAGGGCTTTCTATTGCGCTTCAATTGTCTGGAGAAACTGATCAGAACTCACACACAGTGTTGTTGTCTATTTCAATGCTTTTAAGGCGTTTTATTCTTCTTCCTCAAGAAGGCAATCATTTTCGTTTTATTGCATCCGAAGATGTTATTTGCCTTTTTATTAAATATGTATTTCCTAACTATGAGGTTAAAGAAATTGGTACATTTAGAGTAATCCGAGATAGTGATATTGAAGTAGAAGAAGAAGCTGAGGATCTTGTTCATTTTTTTGAAACTGCTCTTAAAAGGCGGCGCCGTGGGCAGGTTATTCGAGTTGAGTTTGACGCAAAAATGCCAGAGAGTTTACGCCAATTTATAGCGAATAGTCTCGCTGTTCCTGATAATTGTATTAATGTTCTTGATGGATTTTTAGCGCTTAATACGGTATCAGAAATTGTTTCTATTCCCCGTGATGATCTCAAATTTATTCCTTATATTTCTCGTGTTCCAGAATGTATTCGTGAACATAAAGGAGATTGTTTTGCGGCTATTCGTGAAAATGATATTGTGATTCATCACCCCTATGAGACATTTGATGTTGTTGTCCAATTTTTACGTCAAGCTGCTTGCGATCCTGATGTTGTGGAAATCAAACAAACACTTTATCGTACATCAAATGATAGTCCAATTGTTGGCGCTTTGATTGAAGCAGCTGAACAGGGAAAGTCTGTGACTGCTTTGGTAGAACTTAAAGCACGTTTTGATGAGGAAGCAAATATTCGTTGGTCCCGGGATCTTGAATGTGCTGGGGTTCAAGTTATTTTTGGTTTTATTGCATTAAAAACGCATGCTAAGATGTCATTAGCTGTGAGACGTGAGGGAAAACGTCTTCGCTCTTATGTTCATCTTGGGACAGGAAATTATCATCCCATTAACGCTAAAACTTATACCGATCTTTCTTTTTTTTCCACGGACGATGATATCGCTCATGATGTTGCGTTATTGTTCAATTATATTGCGCAATATGAGCGTCCAAATGAAACAATGAAGATTGCTTTTTCACCCTTAACATTGCGTGGTCGTATCTTAGAGCATATTGAGGGAGAAATTGTTCATGCACAACAGGGAAGGTTTGCTGCTATTTGGATGAAAGTTAATGCATTGGTTGATCCTGAAATTATTGATGCTTTATATCGTGCCAGTCAAGCAGGGGTGCAAATTGATTTGGTTGTGCGGGGGATATGTTGTTTACGTCCTGGTATTCTAGGAATTTCGGATAATATTCGTGTAAAATCAATTGTCGGGCGTTTTCTTGAACATAGTCGCATTTTTTGTTTTGGGAATGGTCAAGATTTGCCTAATGAAAATGCACTCGTTTACTTAGGCTCTGCTGATATGATGCCTCGTAATTTGGACTATCGTATTGAAATATTGGTTCCGGTTTTTAATAAAATAGTGCGTCAAAAAATTCTTTTACAGATTATGTTAGCTAATATCATTGATAATCAACAAAGCTTTGATATACTTAAGGATGGAACATCAAAACGTATTACACCGCAGATAGGTGAAAGTCTATTTAATGCGCAGGAGTATTTTATGGCCAATACAAGTTTTGCGGGGGAAAATGAGTCTTTTGAGTCTTCTGTTTCGCGCTTGGTTGCGTTGCATCGGCAACGAGCCGAAATACATAAAGACTAAAATCCAATGACATATAGAGATGCTCAAGGTCGGTTAAAAGGGCGTAAGCCTGTTGCTGTTATTGACATTGGCTCAAATTCTGTTCGGTTGGTTATTTATGAGGGGCTTGTTCGATCACCAACAGTTTTATTTAATGAAAAGATTCTTTGTGGTCTCGGTCATGGTGTGGCGAAAACAGGATTTTTAGAAGAAAAATCGATGAAAATGGCGTTGCAAACACTGAAACGGTTTCGTACGCTTTGTCGACAGATTGGGGCAGATGAGGTCTATACTTTAGCAACAGCAGCAGCACGAGATGCACAGAATGGCGTAGCATTTATTCAGCATGCTGAAGATATTTTGCAAAATAAAATATATCTTCTTTCAGGAAGTGAAGAAGCTATGTATTCAGCATATGGAGTTGTGTCTACTTTTTATCAACCAAAAGGTATTTCTGGGGATCTTGGTGGTGGAAGTCTTGAGCTGATTGATATTGATCATTCTGATGTTGGTGAAGGGATAACGCTCCCATTGGGTGGTTTAAGGCTACAGTATATGTCAAATAATGATAGTGCTGTAGCTACAAAAATTGTACATGAGCAATTTTATAAATCGTCTGTTGTTCGTACTCGTAAAGGTATAGCACGTTATTTTTATGCAGTAGGGGGGACATGGCGTAATTTGGCAAAACTCCATATGGCAATGAAACACTATCGGCTTCCTGTTATGCATGGCTATGAAGTTGATGCTGTTGAAATGGAGAACTTTTTACGTCTTGTAGCACGTGGCAATATTGATAATATGAGAGGGATTGCAGCGGTTTCTCAGAACCGTCGAAAACTTTTATCTTATGGAGCAATAGTTCTTATTGAACTCATTCAGTGTATGGAGTTTGAAAAGATAATCTTTTCTGGTGCTGGCGTTCGTGAAGGTTTTCTTTATTCACGATTGCCGCAGGCGATTCGACTTTCAGATCCTCTCATTGCAGCATGCACAGAAATGGCTATTTTACGGGCACGTTCACCAAAACAAGCAGAAGAACTCATTGATTTTACGACGAATGCTTTTGAAGTTTTTGGAATTTCAGAAACGGAAAATGAATGCCGTTATCGTCAAGCCGCTTGTCTTCTTGCGGATATTGGTTGGCGTATACATCCAGATTATCGAGGTAATGAAGCAGCAAATCAAATAGCTTTAGGATCTTATCCAGGAATTTCTCATGAAGGGCGCCTTTACGCGGCGCTTGCTGTTTTTTTTCGCAATACGAGTTTATTGGTTGATAAAGAATCTCTTCCCATTTTTCAATTAGCAACTCAAAATATAATTAAAAAAGCACGTATTCTTGGCGAAACTATGCGTATTGCTCATCTTTTCAGTGCTTCTGTTGCAGGAATTTTACCTCATTTATTGTGGCATAGAAAAGCAGATCATATTATCCTGCAGATCCCAAAGAATTACGCTGGATTATTAGGAGAACGTCCTTTTGGACGATTACAGAAGTTATCAAAAATAATAAAACAACCTCTCGCTTTTGAAATTTTTTGATTTTTTTCCTAATTTATTCGTGTTTTATGTCTTATAATATAGGGCTATTGACGAGGGATAAACTAGGTAGCCTATCATCATGAGCTGGACAATAGGACTTGTTCCATAACGCGCCCATGCTAGACACCACGCAAAGCATTTGTTAATGCCTGAGCATTCATAAAAGAAAACATAATTTTTTATTCTGTTATTTGCGTCACAGGATGGATTTTTCACTTCATAAGCTTCATGTGAAAATGAAAAGTTTTGTCCATTTTTACGTGAAAAGGTTTTCTTTTTATGCTGCGTCGTTATAATGTTTCTGTTTAGCTTGCTCGATTATCTTGATAAGATTCGATTGTAACCAACGCGATAAAAAACAAGTTTTAAAGATTTTGGGAGAGATCCATTGGTTACATGACGCTGGAATGTTGAAATACTCATATGAAACAGTTTTGCACTTTTACGGTCTGTCAAAAGAATATCATTTCAGTCATTATAAAATCCTTTCAATATAAAAAATAGAAATAAATCATAACTATTTATTAACCATGATTTTTGAATCCTTTGAAAGGTGTTTATTTTATAAAAAGCAGCGCTTTATCATATAATTTCTTATGTGAAACTTTATGAGTCTTATTGAGATGAAATGAGAGAATCTTACGATATTCGGAGGTCTAATTCAATATAAATAACGCTAGATTATCGTTAGAAATCAATATATTGCTTTTGTTAGGTATTTTAGTTGTTATGCTGGCTTGTTTTTGATTGTTAGATTGCAATCTCGGTAGTTTTTTAATATGATATGGTGACGTGAGGCATTATATCTTTGTTTGTTCCTATTTCTAGGCTGCTATTTTTGTAATGAATGTGCTTTTATATCAGAACTTTTTCTTTTCAAAACTTTTAAATAAGGAGCTGTTTGTTTTTTTAGATTATTTTTAATGGGATTGCTATTTGATTGACCTGATAAAGATTTAGCTATCATTTTAATAAGAGTTTACTATTTAATTTTTTAACTTTGTCAGAAGTAGGCTTTATTTATCCTATTTCCGTTGGCCTATAGGGTATACCAATTGATGTAGATAATGAGTAGCATATAATGGATTTTTCAAAATGAAAATGTAAATTAAAGCTGTTTTGTGTTTATTTTTCCATCGTTACAGTAAAACCCTATCTGGCCCTTTAGCAGTTGTTCGGCTTTTTGTCCAAATATTTCATAGCGCCAGCCATTCATAGCGGGAATATTTTTCTTTATTCCTCCATTGGCAATTTTTTCTAAATCATTAGATGTTGCAATAATTTTAGGGGCAATGCTGTTTTCATTTGCAACAATTTTTAATAACACTTTGAGCAGATCGATAACAGCGGCTGTCGTATCATTGAGTGGATTATGTTTAGGAATGGGGGGTAAAGTAGAAAGATCTACCTCTAATCCTTCGTGGACAGCTTTGATTAATGATTGAGCAATTGAGAGTTTATCCCAATTCTTATTAAGACTGCGCAACCGTTTTAATGCAGATTCATCTTTTGGTTGTTGGGTTGCTATTTCTATAAGACATTCATCTTTTATGATATGACGACGTGGCATATTGTATTTTCGTGCTTCACGTTCCCGCCAAGCTGCTATCTTTTGTAATACAGCAAGTTCACGTGGCTTTTTAATTTTTCCTTTCACTTTTTTCCATGCTTCATCTTCTGGCATATCATAGGTTTTAGGATTTAAAAGGATTGTTATTTCATCGTTCATCCAGTGAGCACGTTGATTTTTTTCTAACCTTTTTTTCAATAACAGGTAAACATCTCTTAAGTAAGTTACATCGGCAAGTGCATAGAGCAGTTGTTTTTCAGACAAAGGGCGGTAACTCCAGTCTGTAAAGCGGGAGGATTTATCAAGATGATGCCCCGTGCAGCGTTGTACAATTTGATCATAGGAGATAGAATCACCAAATCCACAAATTGATCCTGCTATTTGCGTATCAAAGAGAGGGGAAGGAATAACACCTCCAAGATGATAAATTGTTTCAATATCTTGGCGCGCAGCATGAAAAACTTTTACAACTTTTTTATCGATCATAAGGTCAAAAAAAGGTTGTAAATCAATATTTGGTGCTATGGGATCAATCAAAACTGTGACATCTGGTGATGCGAGCTGGATTAAACACAGTTGAGGCCAAAAAGTTGTTTCGCGAATAAACTCAGTATCGACTGTTACAAAATCAGAGGTACGTAGAGCGTTAAGTGCAATTTCAAGATCTGTTGTTTGTGTAATAAGATTCATCATTTTATTATAATTCGATAAATTAAATTTGTGCTTTATTGACTTTATTTCTGAGTTTTTATTCTCATATCTTGACAAATGGTTATTAAAAAGCGTTTGTAGCGCATGTGAATATTATAATCAAAGGCAAAAAACATGCACCGTTATCGCAGTCATCATTGTGCGGCTCTTCGTAGATGTGATGTAGGAACACAAGTTCGTCTTTCGGGATGGGTTCATCGTGTTCGTGATCATGGAGGAATTCTTTTTGTAGATTTACGTGATCATTTTGGAATCACACAAATTGTTGCTGACCCTGCTTCACCAGCTTTTAAATTTATTGAAAAAGTGCGTTCTGAATGGGTTATTCGTGTGGATGGGGAGGTATGTGCTCGTTCTGATGAGGTTATTAATGCAACGCTTCCAACAGGTGAGATTGAAATTTTTGCACAAGAGGTAGAAATTCTTTCAAAATCTGATGAGCTTCCTTTACCGGTTTTTGGTGAGCCTGATTATCCAGAAGATATTCGATTAAAATATCGTTTTCTTGATTTGCGTCGGGAGACTATGCACAAAAATATCATGCGTCGGACTGAAATTATTGCGGCTATGAGACGGGCTATGCAAAATAATGGTTTTACGGAATTTACGACGCCACTTTTGACAGCTTCATCGCCGGAAGGAGCGCGTGATTTTTTGGTTCCAAGTCGTGTTCATCAGGGGAAATTTTATGCGCTACCGCAAGCACCACAGCAATATAAACAGTTGTTGATGATGTCAGGTTTTGATCGTTATTTTCAGATTGCTCCATGTTTTAGAGATGAAGATCCAAGGGCCGACCGTCTTCCTGGTGAATTTTATCAATTAGATGTTGAAATGAGTTTTGTTGAGCAAGAAGATGTTTTAGCAACTATGGAACCTATTATGCGTTCTATTTTTGAAGAATTTGCAGATGGAAAAACTGTGACACAAAGCTTTCCTCGCATTTCCTACGATGAAGCAATGCGAAAATATGGTTCTGATAAGCCTGATCTACGTAATCCGATCATTATGGAAGATGTTTCTCAGCATTTTTATAATTCTGGTTTCAAAGTTTTTGCTCAAATTTTAGCGAATGATGAGAATGCACAAGTGTGGGCTATCCCAGCTAAAACGGGTGGAAGTCGTGCTTTTTGTGATCGTATGAATGTATGGGCACGAGGCGAGGGGCAACCAGGACTCGGCTATATTTTCTGGCGTGAAGAAGAAGGAAAATTTGAAGGAGCAGGGCCTATCGCCAAAAATATTGGTGAACAGAGGACTGAAGCAATCCGTATACAGCTTGGACTTGAAAGTGGGGACGCCTGTTTTTTTGTAGCTGGCGATCCAAAAAAGTTTTCATCTTTTGCCGGAGCAGCACGCACAAGGGTAGGGGAAGAATTAGATCTTCTTGATAGAGATAGTTTCTCTTTGGCGTGGATTGTTGATTTTCCATTTTTTGAATGGAATGAAGATGAAAAAAAGATTGATTTTGGACATAATCCTTTTTCCATGCCTCAAGGGGGAGAAAATGCTCTTGCCTGTCAAGATCCTCTTACTATTAAAGCCTTTCAATATGATCTTGTTTGCAATGGTTATGAAATTGCATCAGGTGGAATTCGTAATCACTTACCAGAAATGATGCTTAAAGTTTTTGAACTTGTAGGACTTTCTAAGGAAGTTGTGAAAGATCGTTTCGGTGGTCTTTATCGTGCATTCCATTATGGGGCTCCGCCACATGGTGGTATGGCTGCGGGAATTGACCGCATCATTATGCTGTTGCAAGGTGTTAAAAATTTGCGTGAAGTTGCTTTATTTCCTATGAATCAACAGGCGCTTGATCTTTTGATGAGTGCTCCGTCTGATGTTTCTCCTACACAATTACGTGATTTAGGAATCCGCATGGCTCCTACTCACAAAAATAGCTCATAAAGTTGATAATGGATTGTTTTCATCTTTTCTACGTAGAGTGAAGTTTTGATGCCTCTCAAGAGCATCGGTGTGTGTGTACTGTTTGTAAAATTTAGATAGGCAAAACGCTATTGTTTAATTTTTTACGAGGCATTTTTATTGCTTGTTTCTATAGAGACTCTTCTCCTTGTGATAGGTGAGAAAATAATTATGATTGCTTGATCATGAATAAATTAGAAATGAAAGAATTCTATAATATTCGGGAGTCTCATTTTATTTGAAAAAAAATAAATTATCTTTACATGTCAATACATTATTTATTTTTTTATTGAAGTTTTTACAACGTTGTAGCAGAGAATTGTGTCTCTTCGTTTTTATGAGAATAATGTGATTTTCCATTCTATCGACTTACTCTGAAAAGCTTAAATTTCATAAGCTTTGAACATTTTTTTAGTTTTTCATAGAAAAACTGAAGGGGATTGTTATACAATTTATCTGTATAATAAAAGATGATGTTTGAAAGCTGCTTTTGTCATTCCAGAAAAGATGAAATAACTCTTTGTGGGCAGTTAAATTATCGTCGGATTTGACAAAGCTTTCAATAAATTACTTAGGGCAAGGGGGAAGGATATGTATAAATTTTTCAAATTGATATAATTTTCTATTCATGTTCTAATTGCAGCGTTTGTTTTTATGTAATTGACTTTTAATAAAAAAGCCGACTCATAGAAGATTTCATTAAATAAATCCTATAAAATAATTTCTTATTATTGTGGGAATTGTTGTTTTAATACTATGTCTGATAAAATGAATTTACCTTTTGATAAAGAACATATTGAACCAATAGAATTACGTTCTGCTTTACAGGAACGTTATTTGGCTTATGCGCTTTCTACGATTACGCACCGTGCATTGCCTGATGTACGTGATGGATTGAAGCCGGTCCACCGGCGGATTGTTCATGCGATGCGTCTTCTCAAACTAAATCCTGGACAGTCTTATGCGAAATGTGCGCGGATTGTCGGTGATGTCATGGGAAAATTTCATCCTCATGGGGATGCGTCTATTTATGATGCCTTGGTGCGCTTGGCTCAAAGTTTTGCTGTTCGTTATCCGTTAGTTGATGGGCAAGGCAATTTTGGTAATATTGATGGTGATAATGCTGCTGCCATGCGTTATACGGAAGCACGTATGACTGAAGTGGCTGCATTGTTACTTGAAGGTATTAATGAGAATGCTATTGATTTTCGTTTAACCTATAATGAGGAAGATGAAGAGCCTGTTGTTTTACCAGGAGCTTTCCCTAATCTTTTAGCAAATGGTTCTTCTGGTATTGCTGTTGGTATGGCAACATCTATTCCCCCCCATAATGTTGCTGAGCTTTGTGATGCAGCACTCCATTTGATTGCGCATCCCGATGTAAATGATGAGGAATTAAATCAATTTGTTCTTGGTCCTGATTTTCCGACGGGGGGAATTTTAGTTGAACCTAAAAAAAGTATTGAGGAATCCTATCGTGTTGGGCGTGGATTTTTTCGCTTGCGTTCACGTTGGCATCAGGAGCCTGGTAGCCGTGGTTCTTATGTGATTGTTGTGACTGAAATTCCCTATCAGATTCAAAAGTCACGTCTTATTGAAAAAACAGCAGAGTTATTGCTTGCACGCCGATTGCCAATGCTTGAGGATATCCAAGATGAATCAGCAGAAGATATCAGAATCGTGCTGGTTCCTAAAAATCGGTCGGTTGATCCGGAGCTCCTCATGGAGTCTCTTTTTAAATTGACTGACTTTGAAGTAAGATTTCCCCTTAATCTGAATGTTTTGTCTTTGGGAAAAATACCTAATGTCCTTTCTTTGCGAGAAAGTTTGAAGCAATGGCTTGAACATCGTCAGGAAGTGCTTATTCGTCGCTCTCATTATCGGCTGGATCAAATTGATAGCCGATTGGAAATTCTTCGTGGATATCTGATTGCCTATTTAAATCTCGATGAGGTCATTCAGATTATTCGTGAAGATGATGAACCGAAAAAGAAGCTGATTAATCGGTTTGAATTAACAGAAAATCAAGCTGAAGCTATTCTTAATATGCGCTTGCGTTCTTTGCGTAAGCTTGAGGAATTTGAAATTCGTAAAGAATTTGAAAGTTTGAAAGCTGAAAAAGAAAAACTAAAGAATTTGTTAGCTTCTCCTATAAAACAGTGGAAAATAATTTCAGAAGAAATCAAAAAAGTTCGAAACACTTTTGGTCCTGAAACACTCTTGGGGAAAAGACGTACGACGTTTGAAGAGGCACCAAGACATGATCTTGATGATATTCAACAAGCAATGATTGAAAAAGAACCGATTACTATTGTTATTTCTGAAAAGGGGTGGATGCGCGCTTTGAAGGGACATTTGACCGATTATAAAGCACTTTCTTTTAAAGAAGGAGACAGTTTAAAGTTAGCCTTTCCAGCATTTACGACCGACAAGATTGTGCTGATCAGTACGGGGGGGAAGTTTTTTTCTATTGGTGCAAATAATTTACCTGGAGGGCGGGGACATGGTGAACCTATTCGTCTCTTAGTTGATATGGATGATGAGCACGATGTTCTCACAGCTTTTGTGCATCACGCCGAGGAAAAATTGCTTTTGGTTTCATCTCACGGTAATGGTTTTATTGTTTCTTCTGCAGAAGTGATCGCCAATACACGAAAAGGAAAGCAAGTGATGAATGTGAAAGCTCCTGATAAGGTAAAGCTTTGTGTTCCGGTAAATGGTGATCATGTTGCTGTAGTCGGTGAAAACCGTAAAATGCTTATTTTTTCTATTGAACAAATACCAGAAATGAATCGCGGTAAGGGTGTTCGTTTACAGCGTTATAAAGAAGGTGTTGTTGTTGATGCCAAGACTTTTAATTTATCAGAAGGCTTAAGTTGGCAAGATACAGCTGAACGAATCTTTAACCGTCAAGCTGATGATCTCATTGAATGGATGGGAATGCGTGCGGGCGTCGGGCGTTTGGTTCCAAGAGGATTTCCAAAATCAGGAAAATTTATCAATTAAATGTATTTTATACACGGGAAAGTTCCCTATGGTTTTATGATTGTGTAAGATATTAATTTATAAAGATAATTTATTATTTTTATATTGAACGAAAAACCTAAAGCGTAAGTTTTTTCTATTTCGATCTTGTTCAGGTTAAATCAATCAAAACTGTTTTTTAACATTACAGCATTTATAGGTGCTGTCGTGAAATGATTTGATATTTCGAGAGTTGTACCTTTAAACAAACAATGTGAATGTTTAACACAAGAGTGTTCTATTTGGAGATGTTTTATTTTGTCTGATAGGTTTATCTTCTTATTGTTCAAGAGAGATGTTATTAATCTTTCGTAGTAATATTTATTCGTTAGGATTACTATGATATTGCCTAAAAAGATGACCACGTTCAGCCCATAAGACGAGAAGTATGGCAGTGAGACTCAGAAAGAAAAATCCTGCTGAGTTTGGGATGGTTGTTTCATCAAATTGTTGGGCAATAAAAAAGCTGAGTCCTGCACCGATAGATGTTTGAAGAAAGCCGGATACAGAAGAAGCTGTTCCAGCAATTTCCCCCACAGATTCGAGAGCGAGTGTATTGAAATTGGCCATAATGCCACCGCAGGCAAACATCAATATACAGAATAACAGCATGTAAAAAGCAAAAGGAAGGATACCATCTGTTAAGATAGAGCCAATAAACCATACACATGAAGTGATACAAAAGAGCAAAAGCATAGTATGAGCAATACGCCGCATTCCAAGGCGTCCAACGAGTTGAGAGTTCATGAATGATGAGAAAGCCTGAAATGCAGCACCAACTGCAAAGGCAATAGGGAACCAAAGTCCTAGATTATAGATCCCTTCATACGTTTGTTGTGATGTATTAACGGCGGTAAAGATACAGCCTAAAATAATCGAAGTTGCTAGTGTATAGCAAAGTGTTGTGCGATTGGTTATTACAATCCATAAATTATGTTTGACTGAAGAAAAGGAAAGAGAGCGTTGCGCATAAAGAGTTTCCGGCAAGCGGAATTGAATCCAAATCATCAACCCGAAACCAATCATTGCCATGAAAATAAAAATATATTGCCAATGTCCGAGCTGTAAAATGATCTGTCCTGTTGCGGGACCAACCATTGGTGCAACAAGAAAAACCATCATAACAATAGACATAACTTCTGCCATTTTTCGACCACTGTAAAGATCACGTACGACGGAAACTGTAAGAACCCGCATAGCAGCTCCTCCAATACCTTGTAAGATACGCAAAATAAGTAAGAGAGAAAAATCAGTTACAAAGGCACAGCCAATCGCCGTAAATGAATAAAAAGCAAGACCAATAAGAATAAGTTTACGTCGTCCATACCTATCGCTTATTGGACCGAAAAATATTTGAGCAATACCATAGCTAATAAGATAACTCGAAATGATATAATGTTGATCATTTTCATTGAGAACATTTAAACCATCTAAAATATTAGGCATAGCTGGCAGCATAATATCAACAGCTATAGCGTTAATAGCCATGAGCGAAGCAATAAGAATAACAAATTCTTTATAGCCAATTTTTTTTCTAATCGCATCACTATGCGTTTGTTCATCGACTGAATATGACATATGGCATCCTTGAAATAGAAATTTCGTCTGAAAACAGCTCTTTTTAAGAGTCTGAATAAAATGAAAGATACCTATGATTGATTACAGGGAATATTTTTTTCTTTCAAAAGTTCCTGTAACTCATTGTTTTGAAACATCTCTTTAACAATATCACAGCCTCCGACAAATTCACCCTTGATATACAGCTGTGGAATTGTTGGCCAATTTGAGTAATCTTTAATTCCTTGACGCAATTCGTTAGAAGTTAAGATATTAATTCCTTTATAATTCAATCCTAAATAGTCAAGGATTTGAACAACTTGTCCTGAAAACCCGCATTGCGGAGCATCAGGTGTTCCTTTCATGAATAAAATGACGTCGTTTGTTTTAATCTCGTTGTCAATAAAATCATGAACAGTGGTCATTTTTATCCCTCGATATTTCAGATTTTTATAAGTGTGTAATTTATATTCATACTGTTTTTAATCGTATTAAATGAGTGAATGCAAGAAGAAATTTTAGATTATTTTGGGATATTTGTTTGCAACATTAAGGCGTGAAGGTCATTTCCCATATTGCCTTTAAGGGCATCATAGACCATTTTATGTTGTTGAACACGGGTTTTACCACGAAAACTTTCAGAAATAACTTCTGCAGCATAATGTTCCCCATCTCCAGCAAGATCACGAATTGTTACAGTAGCATCAGGAATGCCTTCACGAATAAGCGTTTCAATTGCATGGGCACTCATTGCCATCATTATTCTCCTATGTTGTTCATTTTTTTATAAAGGCTGTTTAAGAGAAAAACAATTTTTACTCTTCACCCATAAATTGTGGAAACCAGTTTTCATAGGCTTTTGTGAGTTTGTCTATAGAAAGTTTTAGTATTCCATCTATATCAAGTGCATCACCTGCAACTTGACCTAGCTCTGTTAAAGAAACTGCACTTATTTGTGCGAGCTCTTTAAGACTATTAAGAGAGTGAGGTTTGACGGCTAAAAGATAACGTCCTTGGTCTTCTCCAAAAAGTTCTGCATGATGGGGTGATTTATTGCTTAATTTTACTTTGATTCCTTTACCTGTTTTAATCACCATTTCAGCAAGTGCTATCGCTAATCCTCCGTCAGAAATGTCATGAGCAGCATGAACAAAACCACGATGTATGACATCTCGAATAAATTGACCATGCTTTTTTTCAAGTTGTAAATCTACAGGGGGGGGGGCACCTGCATCAATATTTAAAATGTTACGTGCATAGATTGATTGTCCTAAATGGGAGCCGCAATTTCCTACTAAAACAAGAATATCTCCATTTTGCATACCACTTATTGTTACCATTTTAGACCAATCATTAAGAAGACCTACACCAGCAATTGTGGGGGTTGGAAGAATGGCTTCCCCATTTGTTTCGTTGTAAAGAGAAACATTGCCTGAAACGATAGGAAAATCGAGGATTCTACAAGCTTCTCCTATACCTTTAATAGCAAAAACCAGCTGTCCCATAATTTCAGGTTTTTCAGGGTTACCAAAATTGAGATTATCTGTAGCAGCCAGTGGTGTTGCACCTGTCGTACTAATGTTTCGCCAGCATTCTGCGACAGCTTGTTTTCCTCCTTCATAAGGGTCTGCTTCACAATAGCGAGGTGTTACATCAGAAGAAAAAGCAAGAGCACGTTTGCTGTTGTTTCCTAAACGGATAACGCCTGCATCACCTCCTGGACAAACAAGGCTATTTCCTTGGATAAGAGTATCATATTGTTCATAAACCCATCGCCGAGAACTTTGATCAGCAGAATTCAATAAGCTCAGAAGCGCATCACCAAGATTTTCAACTTTTTTGACGTCTTCTGCTTTCAAGGATGTTTTTTTTGCCGGCTCACTCCAAGGACGATCATAAACAGGCGCTTCATCACCAAGCTCTTTGATGGGAAGATTGACAACTTCTTCCCCTTGATGAGATACACGAAAACGTAAATCATCGGTTGTTTTCCCAATGATAGAAAAATGCAGCCCCCACTTATGAAAAATTGCTTCTGCTTGCTTTTCTAGTTCTGGTTTAAGAACCATGAGCATGCGCTCTTGACTTTCAGAAAGCATCATTTCATAGGCTGTCATGTTTTCTTCTCGAACAGGAACTGTATCGAGATTAAGCTGTATCCCTAGATTTCCTTTTGCACCCATTTCAACGGCAGAAGAGGTAAGTCCTGCTGCCCCCATATCTTGAATAGCAACTACGGCTCCAAGTTCCATGAGCTCTAAACATGCTTCAAGAAGACATTTTTCTGTAAAAGGATCACCTACTTGAACAGTTGGGCGTTTTTCACTGATTGAATCATCAAATTCAGCAGAGGCCATTGTTGCCCCACCGACACCATCACGTCCTGTTTTTGCACCAAGGTAAACAACAGGGAGTCCGATGCCTTGTGCTTTAGAATAAAAAAGGGCGTCTGTCTTTGCAATACCGGCGACAAAAGCGTTAACAAGGATATTGCCATTATAACGCTCATCAAAATTTACTTCTCCACCAACCGTTGGAACACCAAAAGAATTGCTGTAACCACCTATTCCAGAAACAACACCAGAAACAAGATGGCGTGTTCGTGGGTGATCAGGAGCACCAAATCGCAATGCATTTATAGCAGCAACAGGACGGGCTCCCATTGTAAAGACATCACGTAAAATACCACCAACACCTGTCGCTGCACCTTGATAAGGTTCAATATAAGAAGGGTGGTTATGGCTTTCCATTTTGAAAACAACACATTGTCCTTCGCCAATATCAACAACACCAGCATTTTCACCAGGTCCTTGGATGACACATTTTCCTTCTGTCGGAAGAGTTTTTAGCCATTTTTTAGATGATTTATAGGAACAATGCTCGTTCCACATTGCAGAAAAAATTCCTAGTTCAGTAAATGTGGGTTCTCTACCGATTAACGTCAGGATACGTTGATATTCATCTTCTTTTAGCCCGTGTTGTGCAATGAGTTCTGATGTAATAGTGATGTTATTGCAAGGCTTCATGAGTATTTATCCGTCAAATTAATCGAAATTTAGTATTTTTATTTTTTTAACCTAGCAGCTTATATTATAAACAATAATGTTGTTTAATAATAAAAATATTTATAGACAGTAAGCTGAAGATTTTGTCCGTTTGTTTGGTGGGATTTAAGACTAAAAATGGTCTTAAATAATTATGTGTTTAGAAAATAATATCCATTGTTGTTTGTGAAGAGCTTTGTTGATAGATTTACGATGCGAGAAATGGTATAAATCCTTGTTTTTTTAAATTATGGAGCGCGAGTATTTTTGCAGCATTATCCATTTACTAACTCTAAAGCACTTTGAAAAAGTAAACGACCGTCAGTACCTCCGTGGGCGGGTTCAATAAAGTTTTCAGGATGGGGCATCATACCAAGAATATTACCAGCTTTATTAACAATACCAGCAATATCTTTCATTGAGCCGTTCGGGTTTGTATTTTCTGCATAGCGAAAAACAATTTGTTCATTGTCTTCCATTTGTTTCAATGTTTCACTATCAACAAAATAATTTCCGTCATGATGGGCAACAGGACAACGAATAATTTGTCCTTTAGAATAATATCGAGAAAATTTTGTCTTGGCGTTGACGACTTCAAGCTTGATTTCACGACAAACAAATTTTAAAGAAGCGTTACGCATTAAAGTACCGGGTAATAATCCTGCTTCCAACAAAATTTGAAATCCATTACAGATACCTATAATTGTCGTACCTTCTTGTGCTTTTTCACGAATGGCTTTTAAGACGGGAGTTCGCGCTCCAATCGCACCACATCTTAAGTAGTCGCCATAGGAAAAACCACCAGGAATAATAATAACATCTACATCTGGAATTGTTGTTTCTGTTTGCCAAATTTTTAGTGGCTCAACTCCCGTTATATGATGTAATGCTGCAACCATATCTCGATCACGATTTAATCCAGGAAGTTGAATGATGGCAGTTTTCATGAGCATTTCACTTACAGAAGTTCGATTGTATAATTTTCAATGACAGTATTTGCGAGTAACTCTTCACACATTTGTTCAAGTTTTTTCTTTGCAGTTTCAGAAGGTAGTTCATCAAGAACAATATCAAAAACCTTTCCTTGACGAATAGATTGAATGCCTTCGAAAGCCAAACTTTTTAAAGCACCGACAATTGCTTCTCCTTGTGGATCAAGAACGCTTTCTCTTAAAGTAACCGTAATGCGTGCTTTCATTTTTTGCTTCCTGCTTGTTAAAAGAACCTCTCCTTTGAAGAGGGGTGTTTGTATAAGGTGATGTTTTTTACCCTGTTTTTACTTTACGAGAACGGGACCACTTGGTCGTGTTGGTTCGTTTTCATTCATAATACCAAGACGTTTGGCAACTTCTTGATAGGCATTAATAAGCCCTCCCATATCACGACGAAAACGGTCTTTATCCATTTTTTCTTGTGTGTGCATATCCCATAGTCGTGCAGAATCAGGAGAGATTTCATCAGCAAGAACAATGCGCATTGTTTCATCTTCCCACAGGCGACCAAATTCCATTTTAAAATCAATTAATTGGATGTTAACACCGGCAAAAAGCCCAGAAAGAAAATCATTAATACGAATTGAAAGTTGCATCATATCTTCTATCTCTTGTGGGACAGCCCACCCAAAAGCTGTGATATGTTCTTCCGTTACCATAGGATCATCGAGAGAATCATTTTTATAGTAGAATTCAATGATGGATTGCGGAAGCGGGGTTCCTTCTTCCAGTCCTAAACGTTTAGCAAGAGAGCCGGCAGCAACATTGCGAACAACAACTTCCAACGGAATGATTTCCACCGCTTTAATAAGCTGTTCGCGCATGTTTATACGTTTGATAAAATGTGTTGGGATGCCCAAACGTCCAAGATGGCTAAAAATATGTTCCGAAATTCGGTTGTTTAAAACCCCCTTTCCGTCGATAATTTCATGTTTTTTTGCATTAAAGGCAGTTGCATCATCTTTAAAAAATTGAATGTAAGTCCCTGGTTCAGGTCCTTCATATAAAATTTTAGCCTTGCCTTCATAAATACGGTGGCGACGATTCATCATGATTCTCTATTTATCTTGAGAGGTTTTTAATAACATTGATAAATGATACTATCCTAATTGATAGAATTTCTCAATGATATTGCTATGATACTTTTATAATTTTTATCATTACACGTTTACCCAAAGGTGAAGATACATAAGCGATGAGAAAGAAGATCACCTCTTTTGGATCAAATTTTTGCAAGAAAGTGAGAGAGGACCATAAGCCCTTCAGGCCAAGGTCCGTGTCCGGATTCTGCGTTAATATGGCCAGAATACCCAGCATCAACAAAGAGTGATCCCCAATCATTGGCAATTTTTTCTGCTACTGAAAATTGACAAAACTCATCGTTGCGACTGGCTATGACAATAGAAGGAAAAGGAAGCTTTTGGCGATGATAGGGGCCAAATGTCATTAAATGTTTGGGACGTATTTTTTCATTGGCGACATCTGGAGGTGCAACAAAGAAAGCGCCACAAATTTTTTCTGTATTTTGTACAGTTGCATGAATAACACTGGGAACTCCTAATGAATGAGCAATAAGCATAACAGGCCTTTGAGCTTTTGCGATGGCGGTTTTAACTTTGTTAACCCACTCTTCACAAACAGGCTTTGACCAATGGAGTTGTTCAATGCGGCTGGCTGTCGACAATTTTTTTTCCCAGCGTGTTTGCCAATGATCTGGACCAGATCCTTTGTAGCCAGGAACAATAAGAATATCGAGTTGATTTGCTTTCATGAATTGTTTTCTTTGTTACAACAGATTTTTGATCATAGGTTGAATGGATTTTGGTTTTCTATGTCGCTTTATTGTTCTTCAAAAACACGTTTAAAAATCGTATTGATATGTTTGGTGTGGTAAGAAAGATCAAATTTTTCGCGAAGTTCTTCTTCACTTAAAGCTTTGGTAACATCTTTGTCGTTGAGGAGTTCTTCTAAAAAATCTTTTCCTTGTTCCCAAACTTTCATCGCATTTCGTTGTACAATCCGATAAGAATCTTCACGACTAATCCCTGCTTGTGTGAGTGCTAAAAGAACCCGTTGTGAGTGAACAAGACCGCGGAATTTATTGAGATTTTTTTGCATATTTTCTGGATAGACAATGAGATTTTCAATGACAGATGTGAGGCGAGAAAGAGCAAAATCAAGTGTAATCGTCGCATCTGGAGCAATATAACGCTCAACAGATGAATGGGAAATATCACGTTCATGCCAAAGAGCTACATTTTCCATGGCTGGGAGTGCAAATGCACGTACCATACGGGCTAATCCAGTTAAATTTTCTGTTAAAACTGGATTACGTTTATGAGGCATTGCCGATGAACCTTTTTGCCCAGGTGAGAAATGTTCCTCTGCTTCAAGAACTTCTGTTCGTTGTAAGTGGCGTATTTCTATTGCTAGCCTTTCAATAGAGGAAGCAATAACACCAAGTGTTGCAAAAAACATAGCATGACGATCTCTTGGTATTACTTGGGTGGAAACCGGTTCAGTACGCATCTTCAAGGCTTTTGCTACATGTTCTTCAACGCGTGGATCGATATTAGCAAAAGTTCCTACAGCTCCTGAAATCGCGCAAGTAGAAATTTCTTCTCGTGCAGCAAGAAGACGTTTGCGACAACGGGAAAATTCAGCGTATGCAAGAGCAAACTTGATTCCAAATGTTATCGGTTCAGCATGAATGCCATGACTCCGCCCAATGGTGATTGTCTCTTTATGCTCAAAAGCACGTCTTTTTAATGCTTCAAGAAGTTGATCTATATCCTCTAGCAAAATATCACTCGCACGCATCAATTGAATGTTCAGCGTTGTATCGAGAACATCAGATGATGTCATGCCTTGGTGGATAAAACGTGCCTCTGGTCCAATGAATTCAGCTAGGTGGGTTAGAAATGCGATAACATCATGTTTGGTAATTGCTTCAATTTCATCAATGCGATTGACATCAAATTTAGCTGCTGCCCCTTTTTCCCAAATGACTTTGGCGGCTTCTTTCGGAATAATCCCTAAGTGAGCAAGGGCATCACAGGCATGGGCTTCAATTTCAAACCAAATACGATATTTTGTTTCGGGAGACCAAATTGTTACCATTGCAGGGCGGGAATAACGTGCGATCATCATTTTTTTCCTTGTTGTGAGAGGATTGCGGCTTGGCGCAATGCACTAATACGTGTTTTGTAAAGCTCTTTATTTCCATCTTTATAAATTGCAGAGCCTGCGACAAATACATTTGCACCAGCTTTTGCAGCTATCCCAATTGTATCAACGGTGATACCACCATCAACTTCAAGATCAATAGGGCGGTTTGCAATCATGCTTTTAACGCGCTTAATTTTATTTTTTATTTCTGGAATAAAACTTTGTCCACCAAAACCGGGATTGACCGTCATGATGAGAATGAGATCTAATTGATCAAGCAAATATTCAAGTACATGTTCAGGGGTGCTTGGATTGAGTGCGATTCCTGCTTTTTTCCCCATTTTTTTGATTGTTTGTAATGAACGATGAAGATGTGGACCTGCTTCAGCATGAATAGTTATAATATCTGAACCTGCTTTTGCAAAAGCTTCTAAATAAGGGTCTACTGGTGCGATCATCAGGTGGACATCAAATATTGCTTTTGTTAATGGGCGCAGAGCTTTGACAATTTCAGGACCAAAGGTGATGTTAGGAACAAAGTGCCCATCCATAATATCAAGATGAAGCCAATCTGCACCAGCATCAACAACATCTAACATTTCTTGTCCAAGTTTAGAAAAATCAGAAGCCAAGAGAGAAGGCGAAATGAGATGTGCATGGGGCATTAAAATCTCCTTAGATTGGCAGTTTTTATCATATCGCTGTGTATACACAAATATTTTTTGTGTTATGACGGAAAAGAAAAAATATGTATTATAGGTCTTTTTATGGAAAGATTGCTTAAAATTTTAAAGCTTTATAAGTGAAAGATATGTCGAATCATAAAACATATTTGATGCCTGAACTTCAACATAAACATACTATTGCGGTTTCTTCCCAAGAATATCGAGATGCCATGAGTCTTTTTGCAGGAGCTGTGCATATTGTGACAACAAATGGTATTAAGGGAAGACGTGGGGTGACTGTTTCGGCGTGTTGTTCTTTATCTGATAATCCTCCAACCCTTCTTGTTTGTCTCATGCGCCATAATTTAAAGAATCAGGTGTTTATGGAGAATGGAAATTTTTGTGTTAATAGCTTGGCAGGAAAACATCGCTCATTAGCGGATGTTTTTTCGAGGCGTTGCAATTCTACACAAAATGAGCGTTTTGATGTTGCTCAATGGGGAGCTTTGCAAACGGGGGCGCCTAGTCTTTCAGACGCTCTAGCGTCGTTTGATTGTCGTTTGATTTGTTGGCACGAACACGCAACCCATTGTGTTTTGATTGGTGAGGTTGTTGCAATCAACTGTAATAAAGAAAAAGATGCTTTGATGTATTTGAAACGTGAATATCACACTTTGCCTTTATAAAGATTTTATTTTTTTGCATTGATGAAATGATTTATTGTTGCTTCATTTAGATTTTAAACAATGTAGAGAGTAGGGGAGGGATGGCTCTGATATCTGATTTCCTTCTTTTTAAAGTTTTTCAATAAGCGAGAAAAATGATTTTGGATGAGATTTGATCAAGAATTCAATCTACATAAAAAAGCGATCAAACCTAAACAGTGCATTTAGATATATTCGTCGATTGTTATGAAAAAACATTTTACTCTTGTGTTGATGGGTATTGCACAATATATAGACCGCACATAGCATATGTGGAGGTTTTTTATTGCATGAGCGAAGAGATTGATGGTCAATATCGCCCTAGTGAAGATGAGCCTTTTATGAATGAGCGGCAAAAGGCGTATTTTCGTGCTAAATTGGTTTCTTGGAAGAATGATATATTAAAAGAAGCTCGTGAGACTTTGGAAAATTTGCAGGAAGAGAATGTTGGTCAGCCCGATTTGACTGATCGGGCTTCTTGTGAAACTGATCGTACAATCGAATTACGTGCTCGTGATCGTCAGAGGAAACTTATTTCAAAAATAGATGCTGCTTTAGAGCGCATTGATAATGGGACATACGGTTTTTGTGAAGAAACCGGCGAACCCATTAGTATAAAGCGTCTTGAGGCTCGGCCGATAGCCGTTTTGTCATTGGAAGCGCAAGAACGTCATGAACGACGTGAAAGAGTTTATCGCGATGATTAAGGTTATTGAGATGATAAACAAACGAAATTCGTGGTGATAAAATTGTATATTTTATTTTTGAGGGGTAGGAATGAATAAAGATGGTTCTTGCCGCCCCTCAATTTCGGCGGTGATGGCTGAATCTTTTACCGCTTGATTCGTAAAAGGAGAGGGACTTTTATCCGATATATCGTTTCTTTCTGGAAGGGCGGAATTTAGATGTGTGTGTGTTTCTCTTTTTTGTATTTTTGATGTACCAGTAATATCAGATTCTACAACCACATCTGTTAATCCGCCAATAAGGAGCAAATGTTCTTTATTATCGCAACGGACTAAAACAAGGCGGCGTGCCCGATCTATAGAAATTACTTCACATAATGCTAATCGTGATAGACTTTTTTTTCTATTAATGCTGTATCTTCCCGTACTTAAGCGACGTAAAAACACGATAATTACGGTAATAGCTGCGATTGTTATTATAAAAAGCAAAAAGCTTATCGTTATGTTTGCAGCAAATACACCTATTTGCTCTGATAACCAGATATACATAGATTTTCTCCCATTTTGGATGGAAATATTATTTTTTATTGAGATAAATTTATAAACATACCCTCAAAAGGTTCACTTATAATGGTAAGAAATAAACTTTTGAATATTAAGCGAGCTTATCTTAGATAATATCATAGCATATACTTTATAACAACATAACAACGAATATAAAGGAAGTTTTGTGACATAAGAAATAGCTATAAGCTAAGGCAAAGAGAGATGGATAAAGATTTTGAGAATAATGAAAGATCAGCGTCTTCGTTTCATCGGAGAGTTGTGATTTTTGGTGTTGTTTTTGTATTAGGTTTTCTTTTCATTGTGGGTATTTTAGGTTTTTTTTATACACAAAACTATTTGCAACAGGCGATATCAATATCTTTTTTGATTCTAGCAATGATCGGTGTTGCAACACTCGTTTTGTGTGGAATGGGAATTTTAAGATATCATGTGTGGTTGCATGAAGATTTTGATTTTAGCATCTTTAATAGGAGCGATGATGCAATTGTAATCTCTGATCTTTCTGGTTTTGTTTATTATTCTAATCAAAACTATCGAAAAATTCTGACCTATAAGCCTGAAGTGTCTTGTTATAGGGTTATTGCGGATCTTCCAGGAGCTGGTGGACTCTCGTACCGCTTAAAGGTTGCAGCCTGTAATAATCTTGCAGCGCAAGAGGAATTAAGAGTAGAACAGCCAATTTTTACTGATTCTACACCAAAAAAATCTGTTTGGTATAATATTTCCGTTCAACCTATCACAAAACAGAAAAAAAAGCTTTTATTTTGGCGTATTACTGATATTTCGCACTTACAACAAACGCGAGAAGTTTTTTTCTCGAACCTTCAAGAGGCTATCAATCACTTGGATCAAGCTTCTATTGGTTTTGTATCCGTTAATAAACAAGGAACTATTCTTTATGCCAATGCGACTTTTGCAGAATGGTTCTCAATTGATTTAGCGAATTTCTCAATTGGTCAACATAATTTTGATTCGTTATTTGATAGCGTTGGTGCTAAGAGCTCATGGAGTGATATCTGTTTGCAAACCAACAGATATCAAAGTTCAGGTTACTCTTTACCTTATAGGTTTTCGTTATGTTTAAATTCATACACGACTTGTGAGAAAATATTCCATTGTCTTATATCTGTTTCTTCTCTCTTAGAAGAGGAGGACATTTATCGTATTGTGATCATTCCACAACAAGTACAAAAAGAAGAAGATGATCAATTAAAATTACCCAGTATATTAGGAGAATATTTTGATGCGAGTCCTTTTGCAATAGCTGTGGTGGATCATGCAGGGCAATTGGTTCATATGAATAAAGCTTTTTCATCACTTACGGGATGTATGGACAAAGCTGTCAATTTTTATGATGTTATTTCTCGTCGTGATTGTGTGCAGTTAGAGCGTTCTTTTCAGAGAATTGCGACAAATAAAAATTATTTTGTTTCTCTAGAAACTGTTTTAGAAAAAAATGAAGAATGCCATTTACGGCTCCATATTATGTCTGTACCGCCCTATCACGGTGATGCATTGCAAGATTTGCTTATTATCTCTGTGATTGAAACAACCGAACAAAAAACTCTTGAAGATAAAATGATGCAAAGTCAGAAGATGCAAGCTGTAGGACAATTGGCTGGCGGCATTGCTCATGATTTTAATAATGTTTTAACAGCAATTTTAATGTCGTGTGATCTTCTTTTAAATACGCATCGTAGTTCTGATCCTGCTCATGCTGATCTGATCAATATTAAAAACAATGCTAATCGTGCAGCTGCTCTTGTCCAGCAATTGTTAGCGTTTTCTAGAAAGCAAACACTTCGACCTGAAGAAATTGATTTTACTGAATTTTTATCAGATATCCGCAATCTTATTTTACCACTTTTGGGGAATAATATTCAGTTAAAAATTATCCATGGAAGAGATTTGTGGAGCGTTGAAGTTGATCAAGCATCTTTTCAGCGTGTTATTATGAATTTGGTTATTAATGCGCGTGATGCCATGTTAGATGGAGGTATTGTTACGATTGCGACAAATAATATTACAAAGCAACAAAGTGCTGAATTTAATCATCTTGGATTAGCAATTGGCGAGTATGTGCAATTGACTATTTCAGATACAGGGGCTGGTATATCTGCTGCTATACAAGAAAAAATGTTTGAGCCATTTTTTACAACAAAAGAAGTTGGAAAAGGAACAGGACTTGGTTTATCAATGGTTTATGGAATTATCAAGCAGAGCGGTGGGTATATTTATTGTGAAAGTAAAGAAGGTGAAGGAGCAACATTTCATATTTTTCTTCCCCGTTATATCCCCAATATAAAAGGAGAAATTTCTCAAAAGATTGAAAAAGATGAAGAGAAAGATAAAAATATAGACTTAACAGGATCTGCGACTGTTTTATTGGTTGAAGATGAAGATGCGGTCAGAATGGGGGGGGTAAGAGCTCTTCAAATGAGAGGATATACGGTTTTAGAGGCAGCAAGTGGGGTGGAAGCACTCTCTATTCTTGAGGAACAAAAAGGAGATGTTGATATTATTGTTTCCGATGTGGTAATGCCAGAAATGGATGGGCCCACTTTATTGAAGGAAGTCCGTAAAAACTATCCTGGTATCAAATTTCTTTTCGTTTCTGGATATGCAAAAGATGCTTTTGCTAAAAATCTTCCACAAGATGCTGTTTTTGGTTTTTTATCTAAACCTTTTACACTCAAACAGTTAGCTCTAACAGTTAAAGAAACACTTTCGTCATGAGCAAAAAATTATGCAATAGAAAATTGCGTATTTTAAGATTTTTTAGGCGAAATACGAGAGTATTTTGATAAATAGTGTTTATGATAATGTCATAGAACTGAATAAAGAAGAATTTTGAAAATGAACTAAAATTCAAAAACACCACATATTTTGTGCAAAAATTTATGAAGAGATGGACTCTATTATGTCAACATTTCATAGAGATTTTCAATTGTAGAAACTGAGTAAAAACTATGTGTAAAGCATTGAAATATGCTGATTAATAGATTGTTGATACACTCAAAAAGATAAAAGCTGTTGTTGCGTATCTATCATTTTGCTCTTTCCTTCAATAAATGCTTTTAAAGCTTCGGGGTAGAGTTTATGCTCTACTTTAAGAACTCTTTGTGCTAAGCACTCAGCAGTATCATGGGGATAGACTGGAACGGCTGCTTGGGCAAGGATTTTTCCTGCATCCATGTCTTCTGTAACAAGATGAACAGTGCAACCCGTGATTTTTACACCTGCTTGTAAAGCTTTTTCATGTGTGTTTAAGCCTTTAAATGAAGGCAAAAGAGAAGGATGAATGTTTAAAATTCGTCCTTCATAAAGTTTTACAAAACGTGGTGAGATAAGACGCATATACCCTGCAAAGCAGAGAAAATCCGGTTTATATTGATCTAAAATCGTAAAAATATTTTCTTCATGCTCTTCTTTTGTTTTGTAAATTTTACGATCAACAATATGAATAGGTAAGTTATGGTTTTGCGCCTTTTCAATACCGTTTGCGCGCGGATTATCGCAAATAACCGCGACGATTTCAGCAGGATATTCTTTTTGTTGACTAGCTTGAGCAAGTGCGACCATATTGGACCCATTACCAGAAATAAAAACGACAATTTTTTTTTTCATAAATGCAGTACCCCTTTATAAAGTATTCCTTTATTTTGATCTTGGCATTTTATTAAAATGCCAAGGGGAGTTACAGTTTCTCCTTTTCTTTCAAGAGCTTGTGTAATTGTTTCAGCTGCATGCTGTGCTACGATAATGATCATGCCAATACCACAATTGAATGTTCTTAACATTTCTCTTTCTTCTATTTTACCTTGTTTGGCAATCCATGAAAATACTGCTGGAACATTGATGGTAGAAAGATTAATTTCAGCGCAGAGAGAAGATGGAAGGACACGTGGAATATTTTCAGGAAAGCCTCCACCCGTAATATGAGCAAGAGCTTTAATCCCTTCATGTTTTCGCATGATGGGAAGAAGCGATTTTACATAAATGCGTGTTGGTGTAAGAAGTGCTATACCAAGGCTGTTTTCGGGGGAAAAAGGGGCAGGGTTATTCCATTTGAGATAATTTTGCTGGATGATTCGTCGAACAAGCGAAAAGCCATTGGAATGAATTCCAGAGGAGCTTAGACCTAATATAACATCACCTTCTATCAAATCTTTTGAAGGGAGTAGCTTGCTGCGTTCGCATGCTCCTACAGCAAAACCGGCTAGATCATAATCTCCCTCTGCATACATTCCTGGCATTTCTGCAGTTTCTCCTCCAATAAGAGCAGCACCGGCTTGTTTACATCCTTCTGCAATACCAGAAACAATCGCAGCACCTTGTTCAGGGTCGAGCTTTCCAGTTGCAAAATAATCCAGAAAAAAGAGAGGTTCAGCTCCTTGTACGAGTAAATCATTGACACACATAGCTACAAGGTCAATACCTACAGTGTTATGGTGCCCCACTTCAATGGCAATTTTTAATTTTGTTCCCACACCATCATTGGCTGCTACTAGGATAGGATCTGTAAAGCCAGCTGCTTTTAAATCAAAAAGGCCACCAAACCCGCCAATTTCTGCATCTGCTCCGGCTCGTTTTGTCGCGCGTATAAAGGGTTTAATTTTTTCTACCATAGCATTACCCATATCGATGTTTACACCGGCTTTTGCGTAGGTAAGACCAGCTTTGGATTTATCCCCAGCCTTGGATTTATTATTTGTAAGATCTTGATTGCTCATTGGAGCCTTCCTTTAATGGAAAATCAGGTTTTGATATTATGCAATGCCATGATAGAGTTCTCTCTGCAAGAGATATTGATAAGAAAATAAGCAACTTTTCTTGTACCTTATTTTGAAGTTGTTTATAATTTTTTGTGAAGATTTTTTTAGGATATTTTATGAGCAAGATATCAGATAATCACGAACAGTCTTCTTGGCAACTTATGAGAAAGAAAGTGAGTGAGAATACATCTCGTGATCGTTATAAGACTTATGTGCCAGCGTATACTCAATTACCGTTGCCGAATAATATGAAAAGACAAATCTTTTTTTGGCTTGGTACGCTGATTTTTTTCATTCTTTTTATGTTTGTTTTTGGATCGATTTTGCTTCCTTTTGTGGCAGGGATTGTGTTGGCTTATTTTCTCAATCCCATTGTTCAATTACTTGAAAAATTTGGTATTCGTCGTGTGTTTGGGACTGTCCTTATTACCTTATTTATTGTTATTACCTTTGTTGCTGCTTTAGTTATTTTGATTCCTGTTATTAGTTGGCAAATACAGCAATTTATGAGTGATGGTTTACCTGTTTATATTAATCGTATTCAAACCTTTTTTGTTGAGCATGATTTTGATTGGTTAAGGCGCTATTTTGGAAGTGATCCAAATGAATTACGGAATAATATTAAAGGATTTTTGGGCGAAGGTTCGGATTTTATTACGTCTCTTTTGAATTCACTTTTAAAGTCAGGAAAGTCAATCGTTAATATCGTTAGCCTATTTGTTGTGGCACCTGTGGTGGCATTTTATATGTTATTAGATTGGCCACGTATGGTAACAGCAATCGATTCGTTAATACCGCGTGATCATCTTGAAACCGTCCGTAGTATTTTTCATGAAATGGATAGAGCTATTGCAGGCTTTGTTCGTGGACAAGGAACAGTTTGTCTCATATTGGGAGGCTATTATGCTATTGGTTTAACGATTGCAGGACTCAATTTTAGTCTTTTGATTGGTATGTTTATTGGTCTTATTAGCTTTATTCCTTATATCGGCACAATGAGTGGTTTGGTCCTTTCTGTTGGTATTGCATGGGTCCAGTTTTATCCCAATAATTGGGGGGGAATCATTGTTGTGATGGCACTTTTTTTAATTGGTCAATTTATTGAAGGTTATATTCTTCAACCCAAGCTTGTAGGTTCATCAGTGGGATTACATCCTGTATGGTTGATGTTTTCACTTTTTGCTTTTTCTTCACTCTTTGGTTTTACTGGTATGCTTGTTGCTGTTCCTGCGGCAGCGGCTGTTGGCGTTTTAGTTCGTTTTGCTCTTCATACTTATCTGAGTTCTCAGATGTATTCGCGAAGCGGAAATTCGGAGCCGCTAAAATGAATGGGCGTGAAACGCAATTATCTTTAAATTTTCCTTATGATCCGATTTTTCAATTTGAGGATTTAGTGGTAACGGAAAGCAATCGTATGGCTTTTCAGCTTATTGATCACTGGCCCAATTGGAGCTTACCTATTGCAGTTTTGGTTGGTAAAGAAGGATCTGGAAAAACGCATTTTTCTAATATATGGCTCCAAAAAGCAGATGCTTTCAGGATTCAGCACAATGAACTTGATCAGGCTGTTACTATGGCTTCTTTAGGCAGATCATTTTTAATAGAGGATATTGATACAGGTGAAATCAATGAGACAGAACTTTTTCATTTAATTAACAGTATTAAGCAAGCAAATCTTGATGCACGACAAGCTACTTTATTGATGACGGCACAAACACTTCCTTCCGCTTGGAATTTAATGTTAAATGATCTAAAAAGTCGCCTTAATTCGGTGATGTTCGTTGAAATTAATCAGCCTGATGATGCATTGTTAACAGCTGTTGCATTTAAGCTTTTTTCCGATAGGCAACTTATTGTACATCCAGATACGGTTTATTATCTTGTAAGCCGTTGTGAACGTTCTTTATTTTCATTGAAGCGTGTTATTGATTCTGTTGATCAGTTGGCATTACAAAGAAAAAGAAAAATAACACGTGCTGTTATTGCTGAAGTTTTAAATAGAAGAAATCCGTAAATACTCCTTATCATGGCTTACTTATTCTGTCCTTCTATTATCGTTTCAATATGTGGAAGACAAGTCATTTAAATTTTTTCTTTTTGGATATCTATATAAGAGTAAAAAATAGTATTTTTTACTCTTATCGTGTTTTTATTTTAAATAGCTTTGAGATTTTATTGTATGATGTTGAATTCTTACCATCTTCGTATTTGAAAATTTTTCTAAAAAGAGCGCTGTATTTTATTTATAATAAAACCTTTGTGCTTTGAAAAAATGTTTGTTGTTTATGGATTTGGATTGTAGAAGATTCTAGAATTTTTAATAAAAGAGTCTTTGGGAAGATAGAAAAAGAGGGGAAAAAAGCTTAATACAGCTGAATTTTTTGGCTTATGTTCTCTTTGGGAAAGTTTTTCTATAATATTTAAGTCATTTTTTTCTAAAATTGTATCTGTGGAATGTGTTTTGATACAATGAGAGCTTGCTTAAAACAGGATAAAAATTATGAAATCCTTATAGAGAAATTCGTTATTTTTTAATATAGATTGGATTTTCTTACGGAAGTTATTTTCTACTATTTGTCAATAAATTTGTTATTGAGTAGAGGGAAAAATTAAAAAATGTGCTTTTTTGTAAAGAAATACAACAAAATTAAAAAAAAGTGTGTTTTTCTCTTGCACTTCTGTTGTGAAAATTTTAGGAAATGTGCATCAAGTAAATGTAAATGGCGGAGCGTAGCGCAGCCTGGTAGCGCACCTGATTTGGGATCAGGGGGTCGTAGGTTCGAATCCTATCGCTCCGACCATATTTGATTGAGTGTGTGAGAATGACCCAATTGGGTACGTGTGGTGAAAACTATCATCCAAGCGTTGTGTAATCTGAAGGAAAAAGGCATGATCGCACGTATTTATAGTCCTGCTAAGACAGCTATGCAGTCAGGTAAGGGGAATACAGGTTTTTGGATTCTAGAGTATGAGCCAATGAAAGCAAAAATGCTTGAACCTCTTATGGGCTACACAGCAACGTCTGATATGAATAATCAGGTAAGGATTCGATTTAATAGGAAGGAAGAAGCGATTGCTTTTGCACGTAAGAATGCTATCTCTTACCGTGTAGAAAAGAAACATACATCGATTCGACGTGCTATTTCTTATTCTGATAATTTTCGCAGTGATCGGCAGCATTCTTGGACACATTGAATTGAAGATGCTATTTTGAATTGAGAAAATAATCAGTTGGGTCCCGTAGCTCAGCTGGATAGAGCAACGGCCTTCTAAGCCGTGGGTCACAGGTTCGAATCCTGTCGGGATCACCATGTTTAAATGATATTTATAGGCTATAAAAAGTTAGAGAGTTTTCCTTTTATTCTATTAGCTTATTTTTCTGTATAATCCCGAATCTTTTTGATGTTTTTTGGTTTATTTTGTTGCTAAACGTTTTCTGTTGACTGTTTTAGTATAAAATGATGCTGTTTTCTCTTTTTTCAGTAAAAATTGCTTTTGATTGCTGAAACTTTAGCATTGCATATTCTTGCCGAGTGTTGCTACTATATCACATGCTTTAGGAAACAGATTACAAAAACTCTTTTTTATGAGCTTCTTTTCATCTTTCTGAAAATGAATATTTTATTTCTTAGATTAGATTTAAGCATTGCGGCTAATGCTGGTGAAATTGCCCAAAAACATCTATTGTGATTTTTTTATTTTTTATGAATAATATTATTACGTTTTTTAGCATGATCTTTGGTAAGATCGATTTTGATTAGATACAAGGCATGATGGATTCGATTTAGAACAGTTTATGAAACATTGAAGAATAAAAACGATATCTGTTTATGATGAGAATTTACAGATGGCACAAGAGGTGGAAAATATCTTCTTGTCTTGGAAGCTGTGATTCATAACGAATTACTTCTTTATAGTTTTTTCGTATAAAAAGATGTTATATGTGCCGTCCAGATAAGATATTGTTTTTTTCAATGAGAGACACTTGCGGACAATTTGATTTAACATGATTGTCACTGTTTCTCAGGTAGGGTTATAGGTTTCATCAATGTTTAGGTTTTCTTAGTCTTATAGGTTTAAGAATGTATACTGTATATTTATATGAATGAAGATAGATTGTATCTTAGAGTTAAATTTTAGATTTCATATTTACATTTTCAAATGTTTTTTCTTATTTCTTTATAGTTTGTACATCATGTTAGAAGTATTTTAATATTGGATAACAATCACATTAAAATGTTATACAGATGAGCTCTGAAGATCTAAACTCACACGGTTCAAGGTGATCATTATTTCAATAGGAATACAGTGTGAGGAGAATGCCATTTTACAGGCTTTGTTTTAAGAGATATCTCTTAAAGCTCACTTCACTCTGGCGCTCGTGAATGGTACAATGATAAATCCATTGAGCTCCATCATCTTTACACTTATGAAGAAATAAGCTGACATTATCATACACTTTGCCTATTTGTCAGCCTCCGATGTTGCAATAGATCTCAGCACTTGAGGCATTTATCGGCATTTTTGTGCTTTTTTATACAATTTTTACTTAATACTAATTCCTCTTATGACGTGTAAGAGAGACGGTTTTGTTTGATTCAATATAAATAGGTTTGAAATGAGAAAACATTACGATATTCGGATTTCTCATTCAACATGGCAAACAATAAAACATGATTATAAATCAATGTATTTTTAGAATGAAAAAATTTGCTTTTACCGTGTTTTTTACTCTTTTTAATATTTTATTATAATCTGTAATTGGTAAACTCAAAATACAGCTCTAAGGTTAAGTGTTTTATATCTATCGAAGTGACTGTTGTTATATCTAACTGTTTAGACAACAAGTGTATACCAATAGACATGAAAGAATTAAGAAAAACAGAGGATAGATCAGGAAATAAACAATATTTTTTAGAACGGAAGCCTATGCTTGTGGAAAGAATTTTAAAATCAAACTTCTAATCTGTTGAAAAATGAGGCTGTTATTACGTTTGTGATACTTTTTCCCCCAAGAGGCGCTATCAGAACGTAAAAAATATTAGAAACACTCCGTAAAGTATGCCCTTTGTAGAGGCATGTTGCAAAATCTTATTTCCGAATCTTTATTTACGCATCCCGTACCTTGGAAGAATACGATAATTCGATAATTTATTTATACTATAAAGTTGAATGGTGGGCGTGACAGGCAAATAAAAAGCAAGTAAAATAAAATAGTTATGTCTAATATAAGGGAATAGGTGAATCTTGATTCTATTGAGTTTTTTTGCCTCTATCCCTCATCTTTTTGAAGCTTTTTTATGGTTGCAAGAGCGAGTTTTTTACGGTCTGTGCTCTTTGTGTAAAGAGATGCCATAGCATCATTTGTCCAGCCAAAAATTGCTTTGAGTTGTGATACTGTTGCACCAGAATTAGCTGCGCGTGTTGCTGCTAATTTTCTTAAGCCATGTGCTGATTTTTTGATTCCCGCTACGTTACAAGCCTCACGAAAAAGGTTGCCAAAACTTTCTTTAACTAGTTTTTTACCTTCTTTACCACAAATGAATGTTTCTTCTCCAATAGGACCAGTTTCAAGCGTTTTGGCTAATTCCGGTAAAATAGGTAGAAAGACATCTGTTTGGAATTTACTTTTCTCTGTTTTGAGATGAATGATATTATTCTTTACATCTTTCCAGCCAATGCGGACCGCATCACCACGACGCAAACCCGTATACAAAAGGACATCAATCCAAACGCGTTCATGGGTACCATGGGACCATCTTTGATAATATTTCTCAACATCTTCTTCTGTCCAAACAGCAAACCCATCTTTGTTATGAAGGGCTGGTCTTTTAACACCTAAGGCTGGATTATTTTCTAAAAGACCTTGGTCAATCGCCCAATTAAAAAGCCCATTAAGGGCTTTCAGAAAGTTTCTAGCCATTGCTGGTGTTTCTTTGCGTCGTTCAACGCCGGCTATGATATGTTTCTTTTCAATTGCTTTGTATGGAATGTTTCCTATGGTATCACATACCTTCATAAGGATGAGTTCTTTTTGTTTTTTTGTAGCTTTAGTGTAGCTATGCCAATTAGAGCTGTTAAAGTATTGTTTAAGCAGCCATGCAAATGACCCTTCAATCAGTTTGCCGATTTTCGGTTTTGGAGGGATTATGCCTTGTAATTCGGCAAGTGCGCTTTTGTAGTTGTCAACAAACTCTTGTGTTCCATAAGTTCCGCGTATTCTAATACGTTTTCCATGACCAATACGTACATACCATACGATTTTGCCATGTTGGGTAATTTGTTTAACGAGATGAGGGGGGCGTGGTTTTGGCATGATCAATTTTACATCTTAGAGAGTGCGATTTCGTAATATTCATTCTTTGACAAATCTAAAAGTTTGTCTGGGTGTGCTGTTGAGTTTGGTATTGGAATATCTGCTTTCAGATAGATAAGCAGTTCACCGGTAGGTTTGATTTCTATGAGTTCGCATTTTTGCTTTTTTGCTTCTCTTAAAGCTCGTGCAATGTCTGCTTGCGTTATGATAGCTTTACGAGGCGCCATATCTTTTCTCCTACATTGAGACGCAATTTACCCATTTCGTGAATCACGCATGACTTAAAAGTTGTTATGAAAGGGCGGGGGTGCTTGTAGATATGCGGGGAACAAAACACCCCCATAAGGTTAAGCGGCTTTTGTTGAGAGTTGTTTTATCTCTCGTTCTATCTCTGCTAAAAAGGTTTCAACAGCTTGATTGATCTGTTCAAT
>NZ_JBHIRE010000009.1:0-2613 GCF_042196885.1 Bartonella sp. AA86SXKL
CACAAAGCAAAACCAGCAGCCAGTATGACCGCCACAACAGCAGCAACCACAGCCCCTATTGGGGTAAAAATACCCCCACAACAGAGGAAATACCCACCCCAACCACTTCGATCACTGTCCCGATCCAACCAAAGATACTCACCAATGCTGCACCTGAAACCGCAACCCCTCGAAATGCTGCCATGAGTAAAGTCATCGGGTGAAAAAGACGCAGCGCGCTCCCACCAAGCCCTGCCATCGGCTGCACGGGTGCGCACCACATTGACAAAGCGCCACAATGGGTCACTGGAGGTGGTGTGGTTGCCCCATAAAATACGTCCATTGGCGACAATTTTTCCATGGGCATTTTGGCTAAGCCGTGCTGGAATAAAGGTAGCAATATCGGCTTGGTTAAGGCGATTTGCTTCATGATCGATTTCCCCATCAAAATAGCTAATGGGGCGCGCTGTTCCTAAAATGCCTTTGACATCTTGGTTGGAGGGAAACCAAAAAACACCGCCCCTTTGCTTGTCGCGTTTGATAAACATGGCGGCAGCAAAGGGACTTGCCGGTTTAACACTCCAACCACCATCACTATTTGCCACCCAGACAAAGGAATCAATCAGGTAACAAAAATGCAACAATTAAACTTCCCCCTGAAGATATAGCGGAACTCGTAGCAGAGCTTGATAAAAAGTTACAAGAGCTTGTTCAAAACATCAAAGACAGAGAAGAAATAGAGCTTACCTTGCCTCTTTTTAAAATTGCATTTAAAACGTTAAATAGAGGTTGGAAAAGCACTCAAGAACTACACAAATCCAACCTAACCATCATTATACAATGGAAAATGAAGGTGCATTTCTCCTTACATTAAGATTTTTAATAACACTTTGTTTTTAACATATTATATCTTTTTTTGCTTTTTGGGCTGATTTTGGAGCGAACTTCACAATTTATAGATTTTTTTCAAAGGGGCTTAAAAGGCGGTATTCTAGGCTTTCACAGAGTTTTTTTAAATCTTCAAAGCCTTTTCCTATTTTCCATTGAATCACAGTTTTTTCTCATTTTCACTCTTTTTTAGATGTCAAAATCCATTTTGATAAAACGCGCATTTAATGGTGAAAATTAGTCATAAAAAATCATAAATTTCCACCTATTCCCACTTAAAAAAACTCCTGTCAAACGACAAACTTTCTTTTTTGTATATCCACAGCAGCATGGATACTGCTATTCTTTATTGCTCATTTCCTCTCTTCTTGTTTCTTTTTTCTAATATTTTTTCCATTCTTTTTTCTTTTTATAACTCAATAAAGTTTATCTCTAAACAATGCACAATAATAACACTATGATCTAAAATCAAATAAATATAAATAATTTTTAATATTATAAAATAATTTATATTTATTTCATAATGAATAATATTCAAAACATTATGTATTTTTATAAAAAATATTTTTCTACTTTACATAAAAATAAAAACAATCTATTGGTCCCCAAAGTAGAAAACCATTCATTTGATATCCTTCTTGTAAGCGGGGAAGGAATGCGTGGGGCTTATAAGTTAAGGAAAATATCTAAATGTTTAAAAAATCTCTTTTATCCGGCACAGCTGCCGTAGCTATCATGCTGTTTAGCACTCATTTCAGCGCATATGCGACAGTCCTCAGTGCTACAAGTAATGAAGAAGTAAAAGATGTCTCCGACGACGCATCCGAAAAAAACTATGATGCGATTAAGGCAACAAATAGTGGAAAAATCATTGGCAAGGATATAAAAGTAACCGCTCCTGAATCTGAAAAAACTGGTGTAACATCTACAGATCTTGGTAGCGAAATTACGTTAAAAGGCACAACAACCATTGAAAAAGCTGTGGATGGGATCCTAGCAAAAACAGGTGGTAAAATCACCAGCGAAGATTTAAAAATAAAAGGAGACGATACAGGAACAGGTGTAACAACCACAGATCCTGATAGTACAGTTGAATTAACAGGCACAACAACCATTGAAAAAGTTGCAAACGGATTTCGGGTAAATAAGGGCAGTAAAGTCACTGCAAAAAATGTAACGATAATCCTTCCTGAAGCTAAAGAAGACAGCATTGGTATACTCGTCGATGGTGCTAATAGCGTGATTGAATTAACGGGTCAAACAACCATTAAAGACATTGCTGGCAGCGGTCTTAGGGCAACAACTGGTGGCAAACTCGTTAGTAAAGATTTAACAATAACGGGCTCTCAGAACGAAAAAAATACCAATAGCACCGGTATAGCAGCCTACTTGCCAAATACTATGATTGAATTAACAGGCAAAACAACCATTGAAAATATGGTAACTGGGCTTTATACAGCAGTTGGTAGCAAAATCGTTAGCGAAAATTTGACAATAACCGGCTCTGAAACTGAAAAAAAGAGTACTGGTGCAAAAGCTGACAACAACAGCGTCATTACATTAAAAGGCACAACAACCATTGAAAAAGTTGCAAACGGCCTTGATATACAAAATGCAGCTACAGTCAAGATGACCGATGGTTCCATTACAGCATCTCAAATAGGTGCCTTTTTCAACGCTAGCGGAAATGATGAAAATAAAAACACGCTGGACAATGTAAAAATATCGAGCAGCAAAGATGACGCC
>NZ_JBHIRE010000009.1:2713-89857 GCF_042196885.1 Bartonella sp. AA86SXKL
AAAGGAATAAGTGCCGAAAAAAGCACTGTGTCTTTAAACAATGTAACCGTCACTAAAGCGACAACAGGCATATTTGCAAATAATAACTCCACAATAACAGTCTCTGGAGGTTCATTCGACGGAAAAACTGATGGGGTATATGCGAAAGAAGGCAGCGCCATTACTTTGGACGAAAAAGCTGCAGTTACATCATCTGATGGTTACGGACTTCATGCAGAAGGTCCAGCCAAAATCACGAAGACAAAAGGTGCTGTAAGTGGAAAACAAGCTGCATTATTTGCAGAAAAAGGTGGACAGATTGATGCCACAGATGTTGCTTTAACAACCACAGATGACAAAGGAACTGGCGCAAAAGCCGATGGCGCTGACAGCGTCATTACATTAAAAGGCACAACAACCATTGAAAAAGTTGCAAACGGCCTTGATATACAAAATACAGCTACAGCAAGTATGACCGGTGGTTCCATTAAAGCATCTCAAATAGGTGCTCTTTTCAACGCTAGCGGAAATGATGAAAATAAAAACACGCTGGACAATGTAAAAATATCGAGCAGCAAAGATGACGCCTTGATAGATAAAGGAATAAGTGCCGAAAAAAGCACTGTGTCTTTAAACAATGTAACCGTCACTAAAGCGACAACAGGCATATTTGCTAATAATAACTCCACAATAACAGTCTCTGGAGGTTCATTTGATTCAAAACAAGCAACAATATTTGCGCAAAACGGCAGCACAATCACTATAAATGATTCTAAAATTACATCATCTGATAACACTGGGCTCCGGGCAAAAGACAATGGCACCATCAAAATGACGAAAGGAAAAGTTAAAGGAGGAATTTATGCAGCATTAACTGCTGAAAACGGTGGACATATTAATGTTACAGATGTTTCTCTCTCAGTAGCCACAGGTGGTGGAGCTGGTGCAAATGCCAGCGGACCTAATAGTATGATCGAATTGCACGGAACAGAAATTGATCATGCTTTTCTTGGGCTTTATGCAGAAAAAAATGCTATAATTAAAATGACCGGAGGAACTATTACAACTTCTACAGTTGGTGCTACCTTTTATGACAGTAAAAACAATGAAAATAAGTTGGAAGATGTGACAATATCGAGCAGTCAAAAAGATGAAACAGTGGTGTTTACAGGATTAAATTCCCAAGCAAGCAATGTCACTTTAAAAAATGTACACATTACAAATGCAAAATTCGGCGTATATGCAATGGATCATTCTAAAATCAAAATATCAGGAGGATCATTTGTTGGAAACGATATAGGGATTAACGCAGAGAGTGGCAGCACCATTGCTTTAAACAACAATGTTACAGTCGCATCATCTAGTGGTAATGGACTCCGTGCAGATGGTTCAGGATCTAAGATCACAATGGCAGGAGGAAAAGTAACAACAATAGGGAATACACAAACTGCATTATTTGCAGAAAAAGGTGGACAAATTGATGCCACGAATGTTGCTTTAACAACAGATGGCAAAGGAACCGGTGTAGAGTCCTTTGGTCCTGATAGCACAATTGAATTGCATGGCGATACAACAATTAACAATACTTTGAACGGTCTTGGAGCAGTTAATGGTGGTAAAATTACCAGTGAAAATTTAACCGTAGTCGGTGGTGAAACAATTGATCAAGACACCGACAAAAGCCGCTCTGGTGTATGGACAACGGACGCAGGGAGTGAAATTACGTTAACGGGCAAAACATCTATTAAAAATGTTGATGAAGGTTTTTATGCAGATGGTGGGAGTAAAATCATTAGCGGAGATTTAACAATAACCGGTGGTGAAAGTAAAAAAATAACCGTTGGTGTAAACGTTGCAGAGCCTGATAGTGCTATCGAATTAAATGGTAAAACAACCATTCAAAATTTTGATGTTGCTCTTACCGCAGGAAATAATAGCACAATTAAGATGATTAATGATGATATTGAAGCAGCACAGAATGCCATAGAAAACCAAATAGAAGCAAAAAAAATTGCACTAGTCGTAGCATATGGTGGACATATTGATCTCACAGATGTTTCTTTAACAGCAGGAGTTAGCGGCGTACAGTTCTTAGATCTCTTTGGTACCAAACTCGATGAATCAGATGATTCAAAAAAACATCCAAGTAGTGAAATTAATTTAACCAATGCAGATATTCACGTTGAAAATGGTACAGGAGTTCTCGTTGGGGCTCTCACTAACGATAACATTGAAGATACTCAAGAATTGTCAATCGGTACGCTCAATCTTAAAGATTCAAAAATTCATGCTGACGTATTATTAGGAGATGGCATTTTTTGGGACAAAATGTCATGGAAAGATAAAGAGTGGTGGGATGGTAAAGAGGTTAAAGCGATCTCCAACGGCACCTTCACCTTAAGCGCAGATCAGTCTATTCTAGAGGGCAGAGCAAATATTGCTAAAGACAGAAATGTGCACTTTGATCTAAAAAATAAGACAACATGGACGTTGAAAACCAGCACAAACGAAAAAGATGATGATGGCAATCTACTTGATATTGCTCAAAGATCTCGTTCTGATGTTTCTGTGCTAAACCTCAACAACAGCTCTATCGTTTTTGAGAAGCCAACAGAAGATCACTACCAAACATTGCATATAGGTTCTGGTAAACCAGACACGCAAGAAGTCTACAATGCAACGGATGATGCGAAGATTTACTTCAACGCTGAATGGAGTGATGGTGCTGCAATAGAGGACCAAAAAACCGATAGACTTTTGATCCATGGAGATATCTCTGGAACCACATCAGTTTATGTTACGGGGCGCTTAGAAGAGAACAATATCGAAGCAAATACCTCTGCTGCTGCCAATATCCGTGGTCTTTCACTCATTCAAGTTTCTGGAAAAGCAGAAGAAAACTCTTTCAAACTGGTAAATGGCTATACCACAAGAGATGGCTTACCGGATATGTATACACTACGTGCCTATGGACCAGAGTCAAGCCATGGACAAGCCGATGTTGCACAAAACCTCTTTGATGAAAAGAATGAAAATTTCTGGGATTTCCGTTTACAACCCGAGCTGCTTAGCTCCAATTCTGGTTCAAATCCTGATCCTGAAACAAATATCCCTACCGTTGCCCTTGTACCACAAACAGCAAGCTATTTGGTCATGCCAAATGCTCTCTTCTACAGTGGATTAACCGATATGGCTAAACAAAACGCGCTTTTAGCCAATATCAGAACATCCGTCTTAGGAAAAGAAGAGGAGAAACAAACTGGTTTCTTCCTTTACACCTATGGAAGCACAGGAACTTTATCTTCTGAGCGTGGTCCTCTCAAATATGGTTATGGTGCTGATATCCGCTATGCTGCTCTCCAAGCCGGAGTCACATTGGCAGCAATTGAAGGGCAAAATACCACAACACATTTCGGTCTTGTAGGCACCTATGGGCAGCTGTCGTTCACACCAAAGGACATGAAAGATGCAGGAAAGAACACGCTGGATAAATGGGCCATTACAGCCTATGGCAGCGTGCAGCATGACAATGGTTTCTATATGGATACACTGTTATCCTATGGAATTCTAAAAGGAGATATCGACAATGCTATCATTGGCAAAACCGCAAAATTGAAAAACGCCAAAATGTTGAGTATCTCCACCACTGTTGGCAAAGAGTTTGTAACCGGAATGGAAGGCTTAACCTTTGAGCCACAAGCACAAGTTGCCTATCAACATTTGATGTTTAATACCATTGAAGATGCTGATAATTTTACCGTTGATATGAAAAATCCTTCTCAATGGTTAGTACGCATTGGTGGACGTTTGACAAAAACCATTTCCACTGAAAACAACCGTCCTATGTCTTTCTATGGAAAAGTAAACTTGATCAAAACCTTTGGTGATGATAGTACCATTCATATTGGCAGAGATTTTGACCTTGATCCTATGGGACCTGCAATTGAAGGCGGCGTTGGCATCAATGCACAACTCTCCCACAATTTCTCGCTTCATGGTGATGTAAGTTATCAACAAAAGCTTCAGAAAACTGGTATAAGTGGTGCAAGCTTTTCAGGTGGTATACGCTATCAGTTTTAAATCAAGGCTGTAAATAGCCTATCATTCTATTCAATTTAACAAAAAGGCAGCACAATATGCTGCCCTTTTTGTACATTAAAGTCATCCTTTTTCCTTTTAAAGCACCCTTCCCTCTTTATACTTAGTTCTTTACGAAAATCTCCAAGACAAGACACAACAAACGCAACAGAGCACTTCCATCCCCAGTGGATGAAGAGTACTTCCTACTTTGAAAAAAAGAGAAGTCTATTAGAAATAAATTAATACCACTGTATTGAAAGATGAAAAACCACTTTAAGCCCAAGTAAGTTAGCTTTTTTACTAGCTTCTTCTACATCCTTTTTTTCCCTCATAACCCCAATTTGCGTCATATAATAATCCCTACCATCACGTAAAAACCACTATATCAGTATCTCACAATATTTCTCTGAATAATAATATTCAAAATTATAATTCTTTAAATAAAATCAATTATAAATACATTTTGTATTAGAGATAATTAATATCAATTATTTTTTAATTTTGACAAAAAACCAAAAATGTCTTACCAAATAAAGACAATTACTGAAATTAATAACAACTATCCATTTTCACTTCTTCTTATGAAATTCGCGGGGAAATGAATATTGGGGGCTCTCATAAGGAGAATACTAGTGTATAAAACATCCCTTTTATCATGCACGGCTACAGCCGCTATCATCCTGTTCAATATCCAGTTCAGTGCACATGCTGAAACCCTCGTAGTTTCTGAGGGAAAACAACAAGAAGTATCCGATAAAACCTACGAAACTATTCACGCAAAAGACGGTGGCAAAATCATTGGAAAACATTTAACCATTGTTACGAATAAAGATATAAACCAAGGCACAAACAAAACCGTCTATGCTGTAACAGCAGAAGGTGCTGACAGTGCGATTGAGTTACTGGATGGCACAACCATTAAAGGCACTGGTTCTGGTATTTTCTTAGGCCTTGAAACCAAAGACGGTGCTACACTTCAAATGACTAAGGGAACAATTACATATTCTGGAATGGAGTCCTCCTCATCTGGCATTTTATCTAGCACTGGTGCTTCCTTTTCTGACAGTAAGAGTAAAAAAAACAAGCTGGAAGACGTGGTAATATCGAGTGAAAACGATAACAGTTCACTATCCTTAGGAATAAGTGCTAAAAACAGCACAGTCATTTTAAACAATGTAACCGTAACTCAAGCACTAAAAGGCATATTTGCAGATGATCACTCGACAATAACAATCTCTGGAGGATCATTTCGTGCAAAAAATACAGCAATATCTGCTCAAAATGGCAGTATCATTACTTTAAACAACAATGTTACAGTCGCATCATCTAATGGTAATGCACTCCATGCAGATGGTATAGAATCCAAGATCACAATGAAAGGAGGAGCTGTCATAGGAGGAAATTTGAATGGACATGAAGGCGCATTACTTACAGAAAATGGTGGACGTATTGAAATTACGGATGTTACTCTAACAACCGATAACTTGGGAAACGGTGTAAATGCCAATGGCTTTGGAAGCATAATTGAATTAAAAGGCAAAACAAGCATTAAAAAAGTTAGAGATGGACTGAGAGCAGAAAAAGGTGGTAAAATCACCAGCGAAGATTTAACAATAACTGCTTATGAAAACCAAGAATACGGCACTTCTGGTATAATAGCCATTAATCCTAATAGTGAAATTCAATTAAAGGGGCATACAACCTTTGAAAAAGTTTCGTACGGTCTTGGAGCCTATAATGGTGGTAAAATTACCAGCGGAGATTTAATAATAGTCGGTGGTAAAGCAATTAATGACAACCCCAATGAAGCACGATCTGGTGTATGGACAGCAGGCTCTGGGAGTGAAATTCAGTTAACGGGCAAAACAACCATTCAAAATTTTGATGAAGGTCTTTATGCAGAGGATGGAAGTAAAATCATTAGCGGAGATTTAACAATAATCGGTGGTGAGTCCGAAGCAGCAACCGTTGGTGTAAACACTTGGGAGGCTGATAGTATAGTTGAATTAAATGGCAAAACAACCATTCAAAATGTTGATGTTGGTCTCGCTATTGGTAAAGATGGCACAATTAAGATGATTAATGGCGCTATTGATGCTAATTCTAAAAGTCTAGATACCCAATCCGACGCCCTTCAGAATGGGAAGAAAAATAAAATAGAAGCAAAAAAAGTTGCAATGGTTGTAATAAATGGCGGCCATATTGATCTAACGGATGTTTCTGCAAAAGTAGGAATCAGTGGCTTACAGTTCTTGGCTGTCTCTGATATTGATAAAAATGAATCAGATGATCCACAAAAACACCAAAGTAGTGAGATCAATCTAACTAATGCAGAGCTTCATGCTGAAAATGGTACTGGAATTTTTGTTGGAGCTTTTACTAACGATAACATTGAAGATATTCAAGGTTTGTCAATCGGTACAGTCAATCTCAAAAATTCAGAAATCCATGCCGACGTATTATTAGGAGATGGTATTTTCGAAAATCCAAAATCTTGGGGAACCGATAATTATTGGAATGATAAAAAGGTTAAAGCGATCTCCAACGGCACTTTTACATTAAGCGCTGATCAGTCTACTCTAGAGGGCAGAGCGAATATTGCTAAAGATAGAACTGTACGTTTTGATCTAAAAAACAAGACAACATGGACGTTGAAAATCAGCAAACATGAAAAAGATGATGATGGCAATCTGCTTGATATCGCTCAAAGATCTCGTTCTGATATTTCTGTGCTAAACCTCAACAACAGCTCTATTGTTTTTGAGAAACCAACAGAAGATCACTACCAAACATTGCATATAGGTTCTGGTAAACCAGACACGCAAGAAGTCTACAATGCAACGGATGATGCGAAGATTTACTTCAACGCTGAATGGAGTGATGGTGCTGCAATAGAGGACCAAAAAACCGATAGACTTTTGATCCATGGAGATATCTCTGGAACCACATCAGTTTATGTTACGGGGCGCTTAGAAGAGAACAATATCGAAGCAAATACCTCTGCTGCTGCCAATATCCGTGGTCTTTCACTCATTCAAGTTTCTGGAAAAGCAGAAGAAAACTCTTTCAAACTGGTAAATGGCTATACCACAAGAGATGGCTTACCGGATATGTATACACTACGTGCCTATGGACCAGAGTCAAGCCATGGACAAGCCGATGTTGCACAAAACCTCTTTGATGAAAAGAATGAAAATTTCTGGGATTTCCGTTTACAACCCGAGCTGCTTAGCTCCAATTCTGGTTCAAATCCTGATCCTGAAACAAATATCCCTACCGTTGCCCTTGTACCACAAACAGCAAGCTATTTGGTCATGCCAAATGCTCTCTTCTACAGTGGATTAACCGATATGGCTAAACAAAACGCGCTTTTAGCCAATATCAGAACATCCGTCTTAGGAAAAGAAGAGGAGAAACAAACTGGTTTCTTCCTTTACACCTATGGAAGCACAGGAACTTTATCTTCTGAGCGTGGTCCTCTCAAATATGGTTATGGTGCTGATATCCGCTATGCTGCTCTCCAAGCCGGAGTCACATTGGCAGCAATTGAAGGGCAAAATACCACAACACATTTCGGTCTTGTAGGCACCTATGGGCAGCTGTCGTTCACACCAAAGGACATGAAAGATGCAGGAAAGAACACGCTGGATAAATGGGCCATTACAGCCTATGGCAGCGTGCAGCATGACAATGGTTTCTATATGGATACACTGTTATCCTATGGAATTCTAAAAGGAGATATCGACAATGCTATCATTGGCAAAACCGCAAAATTGAAAAACGCCAAAATGTTGAGTATCTCCACCACTGTTGGCAAAGAGTTTGTAACCGGAATGGAAGGCTTAACCTTTGAGCCACAAGCACAAGTTGCCTATCAACATTTGATGTTTAATACCATTGAAGATGCTGATAATTTTACCGTTGATATGAAAAATCCTTCTCAATGGTTAGTACGCATTGGTGGACGTTTGACAAAAACCATTTCCACTGAAAACAACCGTCCTATGTCTTTCTATGGAAAAGTAAACTTGATCAAAACCTTTGGTGATGATAGTACCATTCATATTGGCAGAGATTTTGACCTTGATCCTATGGGACCTGCAATTGAAGGCGGCGTTGGCATCAATGCACAACTCTCCCACAATTTCTCGCTTCATGGTGATGTAAGTTATCAACAAAAGCTTCAGAAAACTGGTATAAGTGGTGCAAGCTTTTCAGGTGGTATACGCTATCAGTTTTAAGGAAAGGAAATTCTTCTCGGAACCTCTTATTTTAAGCAGAGCAGCCTGTGCCCTACATGAGAAGGAAAGCACATGTACAAGCGTATGAGACTGAAAAAAGTGTAAAAGCGAGCGTTGCTTTCCCGTTCGTTTGCACAGAAAGGCTGCACAACTCTGTATTGTGCAGCTTTTTTAATTTTCTATAATATTATGTAGCCCTTTTGTTGATATTACCTCTTGTAAATAAACCCTGCTTTTCTTTTCTGCTAAAGTCCTTTTTATTCCTTAAAGAAACCTCTTTCTTCTTCATGCAGTAGATGTACTAGCTTTTCTTTAAAGGAATTCCCTTCACCTCTTTACGGCAGAAGATCTGCTGCAAAATACCTTTTTGCGCAGAAAATCCAATCAGGCATAACAAACATAACACAATGCTTTGTACTCAATTTATCTAAAATGCTCAGGAAATCATAAAGAAGAGCTAAAGCTTTATCAATCATAATAAGTATTATTTAAGTATATACATAAATATATTTTAGATATACAGAAAACAAATATTAAATTTATTATGTGATTGAAATTATAATAGTTTATATTTAATAATTTGTTTTATAAATTATAAATTACATAGTTATTTACAAAATAAAAAACCATTTAATAAAAAATTATTATAGAATACAAGTAAATAATAAATTTAATATATAAATGTAAAAATAAATAAAATATAATATAAATACTTTATATAAAAGTTAAAATAATATAACCTCCCGATGAAAATTGTGTGTTCTTTATCCTTTTTATAAGCGGGGAGAGAATATGCGGAGGCTTATAAGTTAAGGAAAATCTTCATGTCTAAAAAATTTTTACTATCCTGTACAGCTGTTGCGACAATCGCGCTGTTTAGTGCTCATACTAATGTAAAAGCCGAAAAAATCTTAATGAATTTTCATGGAATAACTGAGGAAGCATCCAACTTCACTGTTGGCGGTATAATAGTGATAAAAGGTAGTGGAATAATTGGAAAAAATTTAGCAATAATTCACGACAGCAAAAACATGGAGGACGACTGGTTGAGCACTGTACGCATTATCGAACCTAATAGCTTTCTTGACTTATCAGAATCAACGATTAAGGCTAAAGAAATCGGTGTGATGGCAACAGACGGTGGTATAATAAAAATGAATGCAGTAGGTATTATTGCTCCTACAGTAGGCTTATTTCTCGAAGATAGCAAAAGTGATAAAAACAAGCTGAAAAATGTGACAATAACGAGCAGTAAAGATGACTTAATGGAAAAAGGAATAGCTCTTTATAAGGAAAGGAAAGGAAAGTCATCTTGGAAAACGTAACAGTTACTCAAGCAAAAGTGGGTATAGAAGCGTTGGATAATTCTCAAACAACGGTATCAGGAGGATACTTTAATGCAAAAGAGCATGGAATATACGCTGGTACAGGCTCTACAATTACTTTAAAGAACAATGTTACAGTGTCCTCTGATGAATATGGCCTCAATGCAAATGGTGCACAATCCAAAATCACGATGATTGGGGGAACTGTAACTGGGAAAAAAATGCATTAGTTGCAGCAAATAGTGGATATATTGATGGCATAGATACCACTCTAATGGCAGATGGCAATGGAAAAGGTGCATGGGCTAACGGCCCCAACAGTACAATTGAATTGCATGGCAATACAACCATTAAAGAGGCTATCATCGGACTTGAGGCAAAAGACAATGGTATCATCCAAATGACAGGAGGATCTATCACTGTTTCCGAGACAGGGGCTTCTTTTGAAAACAGCAAGAGTGACAACAACAAGTTAGAAAATGTCGTGATAACAAGCAGCAGCAATGATAAACCGATAACCACAGGTGTAAGTACTGATAAGGAAAGCACGATTATTTTAAAAAATATCACCGTTAAGAACGCACAAAAGGCTCTCTTGGCTAATGATAATTCCCAAATAACGGTAACGGACGGCGGTTCCTTTGGCGGTGAGGTACAAGCCAAGCAAGGCAGCACAATTACTTTAAATGATAATGTTATAGTAACATCTGAAAATAATGGGCTTCATGCAGATGGTGCACAATCTAAAATCACAATGACTGGAGGAACTGTAAAAGCAAAAGAAGCTGCATTTGTCTTAAAAGATGGCGGATATATTGATGTCACAGATATTTCTGCGAAAGCACAGTGCAATGGGATAAGCATTGATGACTCCAAAAACGATCAGACTTCAAGAATCAACCTGACCAATACAAACCTTTTTGTCGAAGATGGAACGGGTATTGTTGCCAACAATTCATCAAATGGTAAACTCAACCTCAAAGATTCAAAAATCAGTGCCGACAGGTTATTCGTGGGTATAACTCACGATACGCCAAAACCTGATCAAATCTTTACACTCACCGCAGAAAACTCTCTCTTACAGGGGGGAGTAAGAAATGACGAAAACAGCAGAACAACTTTCGATCTCAAAAACGATACAACATGGTTCGTAAACACTAGCACAAAAGAAAAAGATGATGCGGGCAAGTTACTTGATATTGCCCAAAGATCTCATTCTGATGTTTCTATACTTAATCTCGACAATAGTTCCATTGTTTTTCAACAGCCGACAGAAAACCATTATCATACATTGCATATAGGTTCTGGGAAACCAGACACGCAAGCAGTCTACAATGCTTCTGGTGACGCAAAGATTTCTTTTAATGTTGGATCTGTTGAGAGCTCTGATATAATCGATCAAAAAAATGATCGACTTCTGATCCAAGGGGATGTCTTAGGTACAACAACAGTTTATGTTATGAGTGATTTCAAAGATAGCAATAATATAACAGAAGCTTTTCACCCTTCTTCTAATACCAGTGGAGTTTCGCTCATTCAAGTTTCCGGGAAAGCAGATGAAAATTCCTTCGAATTAGCCAATGGTTATATCCAAGCAACTGGTTCACCTTATAAATATAGGCTTACCGCTTATGGACCAACATCCAGCTATGGTGCTGCAAATGAAACACTAAACCTGTTGGGAGAAAATGATAATTTCTGGGATTTCCGTTTGCAGAAATTTATTTTACCACAAGTAGCGAGCTATTTGGCCGTACCTAATGCTCTCTTCTACGCTGGTTTTATCGATATGGCTCAACAAAGTACTCTGTTAGCTGATCTGAGAACAACAGCTATAGGGATCGAAGATAACGTCAAAAAAAATGGATTCTTTCTCTCTTCCTATGGAAGTATCGCAACCCTATCGTCACAACAATATGGCTATAACACAAACATTCGCTATGCTGCTACACAAGCAGGTTTTACAGCTTCTGCACAAAAGAGCCAAAATACAATCCTATATTGGGGTCTTACCGGAACCTATGCTCAATTATCCCTCACCCCCCAAAATATAGAAGATGCAGACAAGAGTACGCTTAACAAATGGGCAGTCACAGCCTACAGCGGTATAGAGCATAATAGCGGTTTCTATATGGATACACTCTTCTCTTATGGGATCTGGAAAGGAAATATCTCTACAGCCATCGCTAACAGTACCACTAAAGTCGATGATATAAAAATGTTAATTGCCTCAACAACAATAGGTCAAAAATTCACAACGGGTATTAAAGCCCTCACGTTTGAACCCCAGGCACAACTTGTTTACCAGCGTCTAATCTTTAATGCCTTTTCTAATGCTGATAATCTTAAAGTTGATATCGGTGAACCTTATCAATGGTTAGTACGCATTGGTGGACGTTTGACAAAAACTACTACCTCCACAGAAAAGAACCGTGTCATTTCTCTGTATGGAAAAGTGAACTTTCTCAAAACTTTTGGTGATGATGGTAAAGTACAGATTGGCGACACCTTTCCCCTTGATCCTACAGGATCTTCTATTGAAGGTGGGCTTGGCATCAATGCAAAATTGTCTCGCAGTTTAGCCCTCCATGGTGATATAAACTATCGAAAAAAGCTGCAAAAAACTGGTATATCCGGAACAAACTTTTCAGGAGGGATACGCTATCAGTTTTAAGGAAAGGCTGTAAATAGCCTATTCATTCTATTCAATTTAACAAAAAAGGCAGTATACATACTGCCTTTTTAATCTATGTAAGCTACTATTCTTATCCCCTGAAACTTTTTTCTTTTCTCCTCAATGATCTCCTTCCCTCCTATTTACACGAGTCACGCGGCATATTCATTATCGAATTTGTCTATAAAGCTAAGCAAAGTGTATTTTTAGATAATAAAAAGAAGACTACATTGGAAAAGATAATGATAAAAGAAACTCTCTCTTCATACCTTTTCTATGTTTATCCTCCTGTTTCTTCAATCCATTAGCTTAACACCACCCTGTAAGGATTCATTTATATGTCCATGTACCGTTTTTAGGCAAACCATTTTGACAATGCTTATCCCTCTAATTCCATACAGTATATTGATTTATAAAGATAATTCTTTATTTTCCATGTTGAATGAGAGTCCCTAATATCGTAGGATTCTCTCATTTCAAACTTGTTTTATGTTGAATCAATTAAAAATTTTCTTGCACGTTACAAGCAGGGCTGGCGTGTGGAGAAAAGTTATATAAGAAAAGCCTGAGAATTCCTCTCATGAACTGCCTCAAGTGCCAAGGGCTTGTCACAAACATTGGGAGCTGGCAAAGTGTGTGATGGGCTTGCTCTTTTATTAAGCGTAAAGGTATCGGCTTACTCCTTCGTAAGCGTAAAGATGATGGGACTCTATGGCTTTAGCGTTATAGCATTCATGAACACCATCGCGAAATGGGCTGTGCTTCCTTATAAAAATGGACTTTGGTACCCTTAGCCTCTTTAAAGAAAGCCTGTGAATAGCCCCCTCATCTCTTCTTCTTATAGCAGAAAAAATTTGCTGATCGTTTTGGTTAGTGCATCAAATAATACATCTCAACACTATAGAGCTTTTATAGCGATTATCTTTAATAGACAATTTTTAAATATCATACTTCATAGTGCATTTAGCATAAGCTTAACCAAGCTAGGTTTTATGAAATCCACTTTTCTCAACTTTTTATGATCATGAAAAAAGTTTTTCTGAAGCAAAACTTCAAATCATAGAGAACACCATCAATATAATTCGTTTTGTTATTTACAATAAAAACATAATGATATAGAAACTGTCTGGGTACTTGCGCCATCAGGGGAATGAAGTAAGCATCAAAGCATACCAAATACTAAAGGCATATCTATGTGTAAGAAATATATTTATAAGAAAAATTTTTTGTTATGTACAATTGCTGGAACTTTGATTTTTTCTCATTTCGGTTCAACTTATGCAAATACATCAGCTCCTGAAACTCCTAGAATTTTGGGAAAGATTGAATTAAATAAGGGAGAAGAAAAGACTTTAAATAATGTTCTTGTCCGCGATAAAGGACCTGGAATATTAGCGCATGATAAAGCAGCTATCACAATTGTAAAATCAACAATACACACGGAAATGTCTGCACTTTCTGTATCAGCAGGTGGACGCATTCATGCTAAAGAAATTAAAGCAAATACAGTGTACAAAGGTTTAGAAACAAAGAATGGTATAATCAACGTTGAAGATTCAACCATAACCGTCCAACGAGGAGGTGCCGGTGGTATCGTTTTTTATGAAACAAAAGATTCTTCACTGAAAAGTGGAGAAAAAGTTGTCAATAAGGTTGTTCTTAGCAATACAAAACTTCTTGTGAAAAACGGTACCGGTATTCTTGGTCCCTACTGCTCAAGAGCCGTTGCTGAAATTCAACTTAAAGACTCAGAAATTCGATCTGACGTATTATTGAGAAATAAAACAAAACGTAAATATTATGACAACGATACTCTTCCTGTAACTTTAGCATTAACCGCTGATAATTCAACAATAGAGGGACGAGCAAGAACTTTAAAAGTCAATACAACGGTTTTGACTCTGAATAACAAGAGCAAATGGTACTTAAAGACCTCTCAAGAGGAAGTCGATACTGACTTTAATGTGTTTAACTATGAGCTCAGTGATATTAAACAACGAGCCCTTTCTACCGTTTCAGTACTGAATCTTAATAATAGTTCTATCATATTTAAGACACCACAAGGGCGGGAAAAAGATCATTATCATACCTTGTATGTAGGGCGAACAGCTGAGGTTCGTAGACCTGAGGGAAGTACAATCCCCGATATAGAAAGCACTTATAATACAGTTTACAATGCCACAGGCGATGCAAAAATTTATTTTAATATTGAATGGAGTGATGGTCTAGTAAAAGAACAGCAAAAAGCTGACCGCCTCCTTATACATGGTGATGTATCAGGCAGCACAACAGTCCATATCAAGAACCTTGCGAAAGGTGAGATATTAAAAGCTGAAGATTCTGTTTCCTCAAATATGCGTGGTCTTTCACTCATTCAAGTTTCTGGAAATGCAAATGAAGGTTCCTTCAAACTTGCACACGGCTACACCACAATGGGGGGATTGCCCTATAAATATATACTCAAAGCCTATGGTCCAACATCCAGCCATGGGACAGCCGATAGCACACAAAGTCATTTTAGCGGAATATCACAAGAATCAAAAGAAAATACCCTCAAAGACTACACAATCTACACGATATCAGCATCAGGAACAATGATTGAAGGTGTTTCACCAAAAGAGAAAGAAGCGCAAAATACCGGTTCATCATCCCTTGGACAAGCAAACAACGCACAAAACATCTTGGAAAAAAATCAGAATTTCTGGGATTTTCGCTTGCAAAATGCGACTCTCGATAATGAAGGAAAGATCAGAGCTCTCGTTCCTCAAGTGGCAAGCTATTTGTCCATGCCTAACGCACTATTCTCAGCTGGACTGGCTGATATAAACAATCAAAACACTTTACTCAACTCGATGCAGGAAAACACCTTTGAGACAAAAGATCATAAAAACAAAGGAGTCTTCTTCTCGACTTATGGAAATAAGATGACATTATCCTCTCACCGTACGCCATTACAATATGGCTATGGTGCCGATATTCACTATGCAGCTTTACAGGCAGGCATTACATTAGCAACTCTAGAAGACCAAAACATGACCACTAATTTTGGTCTTTTAGGAACATATGGGAAATTAGCTTTCACCCCTAAAGACATGGAAGGTGCTGACAAGAGTACACTCAATAAATGGTCAATTACTGCATATAGTGGGCTGCGCCATAATAATGGGATATACATCCATGCACTCTTCTCCTATGGAATGCTCAAGGGAGATATCACCACAGCTCTCATAGGAAAGACTGCAGAGTTGAAAAATGCTGATACATTCAGTGCATCAGCAACCATTGGACAAAAGTTCGAAACCAGTAGGAAAGGATTGGTCTTTGAACCACAAGCACAACTTGTTTATCAACGCCTCATGCTTGGCACACTCTCAGATGTCGATGGCTTTGATGTGGATATGGGAAATCCTTATCAATACTTAGTACGTGTTGGTGGACGCTTAACGCAAACGAAGCTTTCTATTGAAAACGGCGGTACTCTTTCTTTCTATGGTAAATTGAATATTGTTAAAGCTTTTTCTAACAATGGTACGATACAGATTGGTGAACCATTCCACCTTGATTCTATGGGAGCTGCCCTTGAAGGTGGATTTGGTGTAAATGCACAATTATCACAAAATGTCGCCCTTCATGCTGATGTTAACTATCAATATAAGCTTCAAAAAACTGGTATATCCGGAGCAAGCTTTTCAGGCGGAATACGCTATCAGTTTTAAGAAAACGCAAAAAACAATTTATATTCTATTCATTTTAATAAAAGGCAGTACAAATATGCTGCCTTTTTACAATCTATCGGAAAGAAGCGTCAATAACGATTCTTTCTACCACCTTTCTTGAGCCAATTAATCTCACTCAAACCAAATGTAACAAAATCTGTTATCTCTGAATGAATACTGAATTCTCAAAAGAGCTGCCTTTTTGATTTATAAAAATCAAATGCTTTTAATAAATTTTTTTGTATTTTAAAACACGTAATAAATAATTCTCTGTGTAAGAAAATCAATTAAAAGCTTTTTGTAAGCACACAACAACAGCTTCTCCAAAAACTTTGTAGAGTTTCCATAACAACAGCCTTAAGCAACAAACATCCTTGCAAAATATTTTGTTTCTTAACACTTTTAAACGGAAGACTTATTAAATTAGCTTTTCTGCAATTCATAGTTGCTAACTGCAATCTCTATTTTAAAAACTCTTCTAAAATCATTTTTTAAACGATAAAGAACAGGACGTAATATTTCGTTTTGTTGTTTACAATAAAAACATAATGATATAGAAACTGTCTGGGTACTTGCGCCATCAGGGGAATGAAGTAAGCATCAAAGCATACCAAATACTAAAGGCATATCTATGTGTAAGAAATATATTTATAAGAAAAATTTTTTGTTATGTACAATTGCTGGAACTTTGATTTTTTCTCATTTCGGTTCAACTTATGCAAATACATCAGCTCCTACAATGGTTATGGCTCGTGCGGATAAAGCAGGAGAAGAAAAAACCTTTAATAACGTTTTTATCCGCAGCGCATATACAACAGTGGTTGCTGATGACAAAGCCTTTATCACCATTACAAATTCAACAATGCGTTCAGACTCAAATTTATTTACCGCAACAACAGGTGGGCGTATTCATGCTAAAAAAACTGTAGGAAAATCAAATTCCCGTGGTTTAGAAATTTCAAACGGCATCATCCATATTGAAGATTCAATCATAAATGTTTCCGGACATCACAAAAGTCGTGGTATCCTTTTTGATTACATCCCAAGTTCCCAAGTAAAAGAGGGCGAAAAAGTTATCAATAAAGCAATTCTTACCAACACAAAACTTCTTGTTGAAAATGGTATTGGTATTCTAGGACCAGATTATGCAAAATCTGTTGCTGAGGTAGAACTTAAAAGTTCAGAAATTCGTTCTGATATATTATTAAAAAATAAAATCCCAGAAAACTCAAAAGATATCGATCCTCGCACTTTTATATTAAGCGCTGACAATTCGATTATAGAAGGACGAGCAAAGACTTTACCTCAAAATACAACGATTTTTACTCTCAACAATAACAGCAAGTGGTCCCTAAAGATTAGTCAATTTGAAGTAGACAAAGAATTTGACAGCTCTAAAGGATACTTGCTCACTGATATTAAACAACGTGCACAGTCTATTGTCTCAGTATTGAACCTTAATAATAGCTCTATTATATTTAATGCGCCGCATAAACTAGCAGACAATCAATATCAAACCTTGCATGTGGGAAAACAGCCAACAGCTGAAGCTGCGAAAGCAGAGCAAAACAGAAGCTCCGATGCAACAACGGTTTACAATGCATTGGGCAACGCAAGGATTTACTTTAATACCGAATGGAGTAATGGTCTTATAAAAGAACAACAAAAAACTGACCGTGTTCTCGTTCATGGTAATGTCTCAGGCACCACAACGATCTATTTCAACAATCTTTCAAAGCGTGCAGAACCATTCGATAATGATGAAGTTTCAATTCCTTTGAATGCGCGTGGTCTCTCACTTGTTCAGGTGTCTGGAAAAGCAGAGGAAGCCGCCTTCACGCTGGCAAATGGCTACACTACAATGGGTGGATTGCCCTATAAATATGTATTAAATGGCTATGGACCAACATCCAGCCGTGGGAGAGCTGACAAACAGCAAAGTCTCTTGCAAGAAAGTGAAGAGTTTTGGGATTTCCGTCTACAAAATGCGACTCTTGATGATGAAGGAAAAATCAAAGCTCTTGTTCCTCAAATGGCAAGCTATTTGGTTATGCATAATGCAATATTCTCCTCTGGCTTGGCTGATATAAACAATCAAAATACACTGTTAGATAATATGCACTCAACAGTTTTTGGATTAGAAGGTCATAAACAAAAAGGGATATTTTTATCGACTTATGGCAACAAGATGACGTTATCTTCCAGCCGTAGTCCATTGGAATATGGTTATGGTGCTAATGTTCACTATGCTGCTATACAAGCAGGCATGACATTAACAACGTTAGAAAATCAAAATATAACCGCGAATCTTGGTCTTTTAGGCACATATGGAAAGCTCGCTTTTACGCCAAAGGACATGGAAGGTTCTGACAAAAGCATACTGGATAAATGGTCCTTTACGGTATATGGGAATCTCCACCATGACAATGGTCTCTATATTAATGCACTTTTCTCCTACGGCATTTTAAACGGACATATTACAACAGCCCTTATCGGCAACACCACAGAATTAAACAATACGGATACATTAAATATATCAGCTACCGTTGGACAAAAACTAGCAACTGGTGTTGAAGGGCTGTCTTTTGAACCACAAGCACAACTTATTTATCAACATATTGCCTTTGGCACTCTTTCAGATATTGATGGCTTCCAAGTTAATATAAAGCCCCCTTATCAATGGTTGGTCCGTATTGGAGGGCGTTTAACAAAAACAATGCTTCCTATTGAAAAAGATCGTGTTCTTTCTTTTTATGGTAAATTGAATGTCATCAAAGCTTTTGGTGAGAAGCGCGCTATCGATGTTATGGAATCTTTCCATCTCGATTCTATGGGCTCTTCCCTTGAAGGTGGGCTTGGCATTAACGCGCAGCTTTCTAAAAATATCGCACTTCATGCTGACGTTAATTACCAACATAAACTTCAAAAAGCTGGGTTCTCTGGAATTAATTTTTCCGGAGGAATGCGTTATCGCTTTTAGAAATCTTAGCTCTCTATTTTGACGCATAAGCAGCGCTGAGATGAAAACAGTGCTGCTTAACTACATTACAAAAAACCGTAATGTGTCAAAAAGTGGTTCATTTTTAGCAAAATAAAGAAAATATCTTAAGGAACATCTCTATGCATAAGAATCTTTTGTTATGTACAGCCGCTTGTGCTTTATTTTTTTCTTCTTTTAACTTCACATCTACCAGCACCGCCTCTGGTCTAAGCCCCCAGGAACGCCATGCCATTGAAGGGATTATGAAATTACCTGAACAATATCGCCATGCCATTGATTTAATAAACACACCAACACAAGCAGAAAAAAATCTTGAAAAGATAGCCTCTGGCGCCATGATGGAGGATAATTCGCACTTCAATCAAGCACTTCAAGAAGCATTAGATGATTCAGGAACTCAAATTAACAGATATTTCTCAGGGATCGGTCGTTATGCAACTCCTGATCATAGAGAGGAAATGCGGAAAGAAAGAGATTCTATATACGCTCGTGCTATGTCAGAGCAATTTAATCGTGATGCGGACCGCATGATGCAAGCCAGAGCAAAACTTGAACAATTACGTCAGAATCGATTAAAAACAAGAGAAAATTTATTACGTGGCTACGACAAAGCAGTTTCCGATGCCGTAAAGGCGGCAGCAATCCTTGAAGCTGATAACCAACAGCGTGTTAATGCTGCACACCAACAATGGGTAAGCCAAGACAATCGTGATTGGCACAAACTGCAAAATACAGCAGAAATATTACATAAGGCGGCACAAGTGGATACTGCCTTACAAGGACAAAACAAAGAACTTTCTGATGCTTTACGCAAAGCAGTATTAGAGACTTTGAACGCGGATGGAATAACCAACGTGGAGAGAAAAGAAAAAACATCCCCTCCTCCAAAGAGCACTTCATCCACAAGAACAAAGCATGGAATTACACGGCCTACAATAAATGAAAATTCGCAATCTGATATTGATCCCCAAACAAACACCACTTCCTCGGAATCAAAAACGACTCTTAATACATCAGAAAAAGCGCATATGAAATTGCTCCCAAAGGTTGAGAATACTGCTACCGCGGCTACAGAGAGCACCTCTAAACTTACAGATGATGATAAAGCAACCGCAGCTTCTACTTCTCTTGATGGAACAGCAAAAAGCACAACTCTTACACCACAAGGAGAAAGTTCTTTAACCATGCCTATTGCGATGTTTGCTGTTGGGTTTAGTGATGTCAACAATCAAAATATCTTGTTAGACAATATGCAAATAACAATGTTTGAGCCCAAAGATCATCCAGAGAGAGGCGTTTTCTTATCCTCTTATGGCAATAAAAGCACCTTTTCTTCTAAGGTTCAAGTAAAACAAGATGGTGTTCAAGCAGATATTCGCTATGCTGCATTGCAAGCAGGAGCAACATTAATAGCGCTAAAAGATCAAAATATCAGCAGCAACTTTGGTCTTTTCGGAACATATGGGAAATTATCTTTTACTCCTAAAAACAAGGAGAGCTTTCAAAAAAATATGTTTGATAAATGGTCACTCACCGCATATGGAAATATTCAGCATGACAGTGGCATCTATGCAAGTGCATTTCTCTCTTATGGAATTTTCAAAGAAAATCACGCTACAGCTCTCATTAAACATACCTCAAAAGTGAAGAATAGTAAAACATTAGGAGCCGCTGCAACTGTTGGTCAAAAACTGTCAACCAATTTGGAAGGTGTAATCCTAGAACCACAAGCACAACTTGTTTATCAACGTCTCATGCTTGGTTCTTTATCAGATAGGAGCTCTTTCTCAGATGACGATAACTCTAAAATAGACATAAGCAAACCTCATCAATGGTTGCTCCGTATTGGTGGACGTTTGACACAAAACAAAGGACATGCCCTTTCCTTCTACGGAAAACTGAACATGATCAAAACTTTTAGTGAAAACTTTTCGCTTGCTGCTATGGGATCTTTAATCGAAGGTGGTTTTGGTATTCAGGCGCACTTATCGCAAAATATAGAGCTTCATAGTGATATCAGCTATCAACATAAATTCAAAAAAGCTGGCATCTCTGCAATAAATATTGCCGCTGGAATGCGCTATCACTTTTAAAAATACTTGTATCCCTTATCTTGAAATACAAAGAGATCTCATTATGTTTCGTTTTGCCTCTTACAAAAGAGACATAATGAGGCCAAAGTTTTATTTTTTATGAGAGAGGGGAGAAATATTTTAGGAATACATCCATATGAAAAAAAGCTTCTTACTATACACAGTTTCTGGAATTCTGTTTTGTTCTTCCACCAGTATGTCTTATGCTATTCATAGTACAAATCCATCAACAACGATAGATTCTTCTTCTCTACAACCTGCTCGTGTCAAGTCACAAATAAATCTATCCGGAGTTTTTGATCCGTATAAAGATCTATATGATGGAATCGGGCAAGTTATGCCATCATATCCATCTTCAACCCCTAATGGCCTCCTTCCCCCTACAGCACCTAGCTCCACAAGAACGAGCGTAAGCCCTATTTCTACAGAAAGTAAACTTACAACGCCTACTTCTACAAGCACTCTACCTCCCAAAACACAACTTGAAGGAAATTCAGCTGGAAATATAATTTCTTCTTCAAAACAAAACTCTGATCTTAGTCAAGGAAGTACACAAACACCAAAGACTAAAGTTACAGAAGGTGTACAATCTAACCCTACAACACAAAACACTCCTATTATACAATCTTCAACAACAGGAATGGAAGCAAAATCTAGAAGACGTTCAGGGGCGCCCTCCTCTTCTGCAGACTCTTCCAGCGAAAAAACACTATCGAATTCTGCTGTGTCTTCACAGCCAGAACCTACACAACCTTCACCGAATTTACAACCAACACTTACAAAGTCTGAACCTACAAGCACGGAACCTACAAAACCAACAACAGAGCAAATACCAACATCTAATGAACCAGAACTCGCACAACCAATATCTTTAAGAGTAGAAACTGAAAAACCAGCATTACTGGTACCACCAAAATCTGCAAAACCAGCGCCAGTGCAATCTTCATATGCACAAAAAATATCTGAAAAATCAGAGATTGAAAAAACAATATCACCAATAAAACAACCTGAAAAGTCTACACAAATTGAGGATATAAGCGCTGGAGTTGAAGCTAAAAACGGTGAGATCATAACGCTACATAATAAAAAAATTCAAGACAATAGTTTTGCTGTACATGCAGAGGGAAATAATTCAAAAGTCAATATGATAGGGGGAACAGTTGATGCGCGTTTTGTTGCACTAAGCGTATCAGATGGTGGAGAAATTGATGCTACAGGCATTACTGTAACAGCAGAAACAGCTGGTTTGGTAAACATGGAGGGCACAATCAAACTTAAGGATTCAAGCGTCCATGTCACGGGAAATTATGAAGCAGACGGTATTATTTTTCGCAACAATCCGTATAATGCCCCTAGAAAACGATATACACACAATGCTGAAAGGAACACCAATGCCGTTCAAGAACAAGATGTAGCCAATATTGCTGATAAAGTAACCCTAGAGAATACAAAGCTTTTCGTTGAACATGGTAGCGGTATCAACCTTTATGGAACAGGCATAAACGGGGAAGTCAACCTTAAAAATTCAGAAGTTCATGCCGATATTTTATTAAAAAATATCAAGAACGAAAGTGCCTCCACAAACACCATTACATTAGTTGCAGACCACTCTTCTTTAGAAGGTCGTGTAAGAACTTCTAAAGATAATAGAACAGTTTTTGATCTAAAAGAGAGGACGAAATGGCTTGTAAAGGCTAATAAAAATGCCACAAATAATGATAATATTTTAAATGACTATAGACAGTTTGGTGTTGATGAAAAATCATACTCTAATCTTTCTGAATTGCACCTTACAAACAGTGCTATTATGTTTGACAAGCCCATTGAGGGACATTATCAAACTCTGTTTATAGGACCTAATCTTTCGCAAGAAGACGAAACAACTCACACAGCAGCGGTTTATAGTACAGCGGGTCTTGCAGAGATTTATGTAAACACTCAATGGGATAAACATTCTCCTATAACGGAACAACAAACTGATCGCATTGTGATTAATGGTGATGTCTCAGGAAGTACTTTTGTGCACATCAATCTCCAAACCGATAGCTCTGCTGTTTGGGAAGAACGCATGGCGTCACTTCCTTTAGGGACACATGGGATTTCAATCATTCAAGTTTCCGGACAAGCGAATGAAAATTCCTTCACGTTAGCAGGAAACTATATGACAATAGGGAAACAACCTTATAAATATGTACTCACAGGCTATAAGCCTGGAACATCTCATGAGAGCCAAAATCTTTTTGGCAAGAAGAATAGTGATTTCTGGGATTTCCGCTTACAAAATGCCTACATTGATAAGGATAAAAAAGTTCGAGCCCTTTTACCACAGGTAGCAAATTATTTAACCATATCTAATACTTTATTTTCTGCTGGATTTACTGATGCAAACAATCAAAACACGTTGTTAGACAATATGCGAACAACAGTATTTGGGGCAAAAGACAATAAAAAGAATGGTATCTTTTTCTCTTCCTACGGCGAGAAGGTCACCCTATCTTCCAACCGCGATCCACTGCACTATGGTTATGGTGCTGATGTAAACTATACTGCCTTACAATTAGGGGGCATATTAGCCGCCTTAGAAAGCAAAGACATAAGCGCACATTTTGGTCTTTTAGGAACGTACGGAAAGCTTGCCTTTACGCCAAAAGAGATGCAAGATTCTGAAAAGACAACGCTTGATAAATGGTCACTTACCGCTTATAGCGGCATCCAGCATAGCAATGGTATATATGTCAACGCTCTTCTTTCTTACGGAACCTTAAAAGGAAATATTACCACAGCTCTTGTTGGGAATGCCGCAAAATTGGATGGTACCGAGATGCTTAATATATCTGCAACCATTGGTCAGAAATTAGCAACGGATACAAAAGGGCTTGTCTTTGAACCACAAGCTCAATTCATTTATCAAAATCTCATGTTTGATATTTTCTCAGATACCAATGGCTTAAAAGTAGACATGGGCAATCCACATCAATGGTTGATCCGTTTTGGTGGACGTTTAACAAAAACGATAATGGCTGTTGAAGAAAACAAGGCTGTTTCCTTCTATGGTAAAATGAATGTTATCAGAACTTTTGGCGATGGTAAAACAATAAAAATTGCTGATACCTTTCATGTTGATCCTACCGGCTCTTCAGTTGAGGGAGGCATGGGGGTGAATGCATATCTTTCTCAAAATATCGTACTAAACGCCGATATCAGCTATCGGCAAAAACTGCAAAAAGCCGGTGTATCTGGCACCAATTTGTCTGGCGGAATACGTTATCGCTTCTAAAGCAGAAGTTAATTTTAACTTAAATAAAAAAGGCAGCACAAAGTGCTGCTTTTTTATTTAAATTTATATATTTTTTTAAATTCTCAACAATCATTATCACATCAAAGAAGATTTTGACTTATAATATTTCTTTTGCATATTGAATAAAAAACTGAATACCATAACATTCTCTCATCAAAATACCCCATGCATAAAATTTTATGTCTTATATTATCACCACACCTCAAGCGATGATGTTTTTACAGCACAACAGAATAAGCATTCATGCGGATTTAAAAAAAAATCAGCCCCTTCTTCGCTGTGGACGCTCCATTTATTTTAGATGATGTACATTTAATATACCTGCTATAAAGACTAGCATCTGGTTTAAATTCTTAAAGGCATGTTTTTCCTCTAAAATCTCAATGCTACAGCAGCTCCATTATAAGACAAGATATTGATTTATAAAGACAATTAATTGTTTTCCATGTTAAATGAGAATCCAGAATATCGTCAGATTCTTTCATTTTAGACCTGTTCCATGTTGAATCAACAAAAACCATATCTCTTACAAGTGACAAGGGGGAAGAGCCATAGGGATAAAAAACTATTAAGAAAGGATTAAAAATGCCTCTAATGAACTATCTCAAGTGCCAAGGGCTGGAGCAACATTGGGATCAAACAAAGAATATGACAGTGTTGAAAAATATAACAATATCAACTTGCTCTTTTATTAAGCATAAAGATGGTCGCACCCTATAGATTTTATATTATTTCCATGGGAACTTTCTTATTATACCATTCACAAGCACCGTTGCATCAAAGATGTCGTTGCGCCCCACAAACACCATCACGAAATAGACTTGAGAGCTTAGATATCTCTTTAAAACAAGGACGTGAATTAGGAATAACAAATCCATTCTATTTTGAGTATTTTGTCGTGCATGAAGGACATGCCCGCAGTAAAAAACACAATAAAAAAAGCGTGAAACAATGCGGAATCTTCATTATTTAACAGATAGTGCTTTAGATACTTTTGAAAGACATAAAGCTAAATTAAAGAACGGCGGTACAGAGGGAAGCTGATTTCTACCCCTTTATTCTTTCCCAATGAGATTGCCTCCCCATTTCAAATATTACGCCAACAAAGATATACGCACTATATCCACTCAGATCTGGATGCTCTCTCCAATCTGACATACAAAAACTAAAAACAGCAGAAGGAAATAATAAACCGCTTTAATTTTTATCTCAAGCATATAGATTTAAACAACGAACCGCGTCATATCACCACACTTTAAAGGACAATATTCCATGAAGCTTATAGGCAATATTCATCACATACTCTTCATCATTCATGCTTTTTGCTGACTTGATAGTTATGGCGGAGTGAACGCACCCGATCCCATCCCGAACTCGGCCGTGAAACACTCCAGCGCTGATAGTACTTTGCCTTAAGGCACGGAAGAGTAAGTCGCCGCCAGATCTGCTAAATGCAAGCAAAAGACTCAATATATAAACCTTACATTACCACACCCCCAAGGAAGCTGTTTTTAAGGCATCACAGGCTGGTCTAAATATTCTCTTAATCGCCTTCCCTAAACTAAAAAATGAAGCTCTCCCTATTAACTCAGTCTGCAAACAATGCTCTGTAAATAATCCGCCTTCTCTGAATTCTCTTCTAGCCAGCTTCTCACCGCATGCGGTTCACATCACGACACCTTAAAAGACATTGTTTTAAGAACAGCGTTTTACAGTACATCAGGATAATAATTTAAATACCAAAATGCACTTAAAACACGTCTACTCACTAAACGCACTATTTATCCAAATCAACTGCCCTACCTAATCATTGTCATTACTTAAAACAGCCCGTATTAATCAGATTTGAATTTATTCCTCTATTTCTTTTGCACGTCCAGATAGCTGTATAGCTCTAGAAAGATCATTAACTGCATTTAAATGTGTTTGAAGTAATTCACTATTACGCTGTAATTTTTCTTGTAAATCAGACAACAAACTTTCAACCTCATGCTCAATATCTTGATTCATATAGCGCTTCACATCACTCATGGATTTATTAAGATCACGCAAACCACGTATTTTACGCAAATTTATTTCTTCGTAATCTGGAACACCACTACTCTCTAGCATATTGCTTTCATAATCAACAACTTGAGCTAATCCTTTAACAGCAGCAACAAATTTTGTCATCGCCCAATCACGATCAATAAGGTTGTTATCAAGAACTTTTGCTTTTGCCGCAAAACTATCATCACCATATTGCACTACAGACATTTTTACTTCCCCTTCAACACTATTGTTCAATCTTACTTTCAAATGAGGGAGACTAAACAGGTTCTCTTCAATGCTGATACACTCAACCAAGCTCGTAGTGCAAACATTGCTCAAACAACAGCACGACAATCCTTCAAAGCGTATACCACTTGAACTTTCAACGCGTTCTCTCAAATATTTTTCTTGCTTTGCTCCAAAACCATCATTGCGGCTATACTAATCCATAAAAACGCTATAAACTTAAACCTTACAGCAATATCGAAACTTCCATATTTGCTCTGTCTATTTCGCCTTGCCGATTTTATCACGAGCTCATCTTCAACAGAAAATAACAATGCTTTCACGAGAACTTCAGCCACAAAAACTACCTGCCGACAAAAAACCGCAGCCTATCTTGCAGCATATTAAAGACTTAAGCCCATTAAAAATTTCAGCATTTTACCAATAGCAGCATTTTACCCTCCATAACCTTATGGCTCTCTCTGCACTAAAACTTTATACCTTCTGGCGCCCCATAAGATGGCACCAGACAAGATCAGTTTGCACCCATTCAAAAGGACACCCCCTCTCCCATGCTCTTTCTGCACACATGCAGTATTTCGCATAAAACACAAAAAGAATGCTCTTTTGAACAGATCAGCCACACAGCAATATAAAAAGACATCTTAAAATAGCTAAACAGCCATCAATCTTCCTTTTTTAAATTATCATTCGCTTTTCTTTGCAATGAACAACTATATAAGATTTTTTGAACCTTTTCAAGAGTTTCTTAGCCAATCAGTTCGATACGTCTTCAATCGCATATTCACGCGCTTGTTTTAAAGAAACATCTCTTAAGTGCACCCAAGCCTATTTCGCGCCGCGGCCCATGAATGCATGAATGGTATAATGATAAATCTCCCATGACATGTATAAAATCCATTGAGTATTTTCCATCTTTACGCTTAATAAAAGAAGCAAGCTAGCACCATCATATATTTTGCTACCCCCTTATGTTCTGATACTCTTGACACTTGAGACGGTTCATAAAGCATGGCCTTTCTTGTACAATTTCTCTGCGCATGGGAGCTCCCTGCTTGTAACTGCAAAAGACATTGTTTTGGTTAATTCACCACGAAACAGATTTGGAATGAAAAAATGTCCAGTATTAAGGAATCTAATTCAAGTTGAATAACGATAGATTATCATCTATAAATCAAAATATTATCCAATGCATAATGCTTAACGCTCCCCCCATTGATATTTTCAGAATTTTCACAGCATCTTCTTACAGATTATTTCATTCCATAACACAGTTTGCTCTTAATATCGCGACTTTACATGTGCTACTGGTATAAAAACAGAGAAACAATCATTTTATAATCAAGGTACAATTTTTGTTTACGATCTTTCTCTCGTTTTCAACCTTTTAAATGCAGCTCTTCTCTTTCATAATCATCACATTTCAAATCTATTCCATGTTGAATAAATTAAAATCACTTGCTTGCACATCACAAACAACGCCCTGATGTGTTGATAAAATACGCTGAAAGAAAAAGACTTCTTATGAACCTTAGCAAATGCCAAGAACTATAATAAACATTGGAAGCAAGCGTACGATGATTGTGACTTGCTCTTTCATAAGTATAAAGATGATAGCATTTTATAGATTTTTATATTATTCAAAGTTTATATTATTTCATGAGAGCTTTACTGTTATACTATTCACATTTACCGTTATACCATTTACGAATGTCATCGTAAAATGTCTTTCGTGTGCGTTAAGAGATATTTCTTTAAAACAAGTACATAAATATGCAATACAAATATACTAATATACAACATAAGTATATTTCTTTTGGAGCGTTCTTTACTTTTGTGCAAAACATGCCCCATTAGAGCAGCATTAACCAATCTTGCTATGAGATAAACGATCAGAAAACATTTTTGTCTTCCGCCGCTCACCTTAAAGAACTAAGATCTTAACTCAATCGGCTCTGTACGCAGTCCGAATCTTTGTCAAACGCTCTTCTCTTGACTTTCCCCTCATCTGATTCACTTAAACGAAAGGCTCAACAAATAAACCTACGAATATTCATCGTACACTAAAAAATACTTAAACGTTCCAAGAAAACGTATATGTCTTATATTACCGTTATAAATGACAGTGCTTTATAGCATAACAGGATAAAAAAGTTTCCAGCAACACAAAACTTACAAAATCAATCAATAGTCCTTTTAAAGCTTTCTTTTTTTAGGATTCACAATACTCCAACTCCTTAAGCTTTTATAAAAAAAGAAACAATTTTAAGCTTGCCGAATATGTTGTATCAGCAATATATTACAGATTGTAACATATTGTTATTCATAAAATCACCTCAAAAAGAACAGAAAGAGGTTTTTATGGCTGATCTCGTAAAAGCCGCTATGCTTTATTCAACCTTGATTATCACCATCAATGCTTTTGTTGTTATTTTAGTTCTCGTAATAGAAATATACTAAGCATACTCTCTTGGCTTATTGTAATCTGTGCAAATAAGCATCTTAATTTCACATAAGATCAAAGAAAAATTTTAATTCTACAGATAAACCACACACCCAATTTCAAACATCGCTTGCAACTATTTGAGGTGTAAACTCTGCTTTTTGTATGCATTTTTAACCATCATTGTCCATCTTTTCACGCTATCTTGAATCTCAACTTCATCCCCAGCTTAAAAAACGAAATTTTCTACCAGATCCGATCTGTAAATAATTTGTCTCCTTATTGAGTAAGTTCCTTTTGCTTCCCCCTTCAGGGCATCTCACAATCCTAAAGGATAATATTTCATGAAGCTTATGATAAATCCATTGAACACCATCTTTACCCTTATGAGAGAATAAACCAGCAGCATCACACACTTTTCCAGCCCCAAATGTTGCAATAACCTTTAGCACTTGAGATCGTTTATAAGAGGCATTTTTACTTCTTTCTCCAACAGTTTTTATCTACACGGCTCTCCCCGCTTGTACCATGCAAGAAGATGGTTTTAATTAATTCAACCGAAAACAGATTTGGAATAAGAGAAGCTTACTATATTCGAGATCCTTATTCAGCATAAAATAATTAAATCATTTTTATAAATCAAAGTGTTATTTAGAAAAATATTCATCACACGCTCGAGAACAAAAAACACCTCATACGTAAAGTTTTATATGAGCTCCACCGCTCAACATGATAATATCACGACACAATCAAGATAAAAAAATAACAAGGAAAACCCTTGTAAACTCAGAAAAGAGAGAGGAGAAAAATGAAAAGATGTGGAGAGCGCTCAATTCCTCACACATCCGGCAAAACCGTCCTAGCAAAACTGTCTCACAACTTAACTAATGTTATAATATTCTCAAATCAAAAGAAATTTTTTAAAAATAGTTTGAGAAAAACATTTGAGTATGAAACGATAATAATTCTATTCAGAATGTTTTTCTCTTTATTAAAACAGAGAAAGTAATTTCCAAACAAATGTTTCCTCCTAATTTTTCCGAAATTAGCCGCAACACTTAAAGACGATCTTAGTGTGATGAAACATTTATTTGTGATAAACGCAAAAAAAACACCCCAAAGATAGATTTAATCTCAATATTTTAAATACATGTAACCAAAACATTAAAAAATTAGCAGTAACACATAACAACTCATTGGGAGGCAATACTATCTACAATTGAAAGCACTTTTGGGCTTAACAATGACAGTATAGCATCCGTTTACACAAAGAGTACTGATCGTAAACGACTAATTCTTGAAGCCATAAAAAGATTCTCTAAAAGTTAGAGAGAGCCTAAAAACGTAATAGAATCAAGAACTAAACAATTCCTTATTTATTGAATTGTATGTTTTTAATTAATGCCAAACATCAGTTCCATATATGCTTGTCTGGCATGTTGGCAATTTTTAGATTTCTCCATAGAAGATTGATCCAGCTTTTCACATTTTTTTGCCCACTCTTCGAGTAATGTTTTATCTTTCTTAAATTTAGTTTTTTTCGCAACCAGCAACAACAAGTCCAGTACAAACCAGTAATGCTGTAATAATGACTTTATTCATGATTTAATTCCCTTCCTTTTTCTCTTCAGTTTTTTTCTCGTCATCATGTACAAAGCTTGAACCAGGCCAATCTCGGGCATGAACTTCACGATACGCTTTATCTGCGTTTTTACAATTTTGAGAATCTAAATCCTCTGATATCATGCATTTCATTGCCCATTGCTCGAGTAATTTGGGATCCTTCTTAAATTCCGATACGCTATAAGTTTTTTCACAACCAGCAACGACAAGTCCAGTACAAACCAGCAATGCTGTAATAATGGCTTTATTCATGATTTAATTCCCTTCCTTTTTCTCTTCAGTTTTTTTCTCGTCATCATGTACAAAGCTTGAACCAGGCCAATCTCGGGCATGAACTTCACGATACGCTTTATCTGCGTTTTTACAATTTTGAGAATCTAAATCCTCTGATATCATGCATTTCATTGCCCATTGCTCGAGTAATTTGGGATCCTTCTTAAATTCCGATACGCTATAAGTTTTTTCACAACCAGTAACAGCAAGTCCCACGCAAAGCAGTAGCGCTGTTATAATGATCTTGTTCATGATTTAACCCCTCTCTTTGTTTTATATTTTATTAACAATATCTTTGGATTCACATCCCCTCCTATATTGTGACCTTGCGTCTAATTTTCCTTTGCAAATACGTACACTTCCAACGCAAACATGTTAAATCATAAGAGCCTCTTTCATTTATCAGACTTGCATTTGTAACATTATCTGCACGGCAGCTCTTTGTATTTGAAGTGTTAAAACTTCAGTAAAAATTCTGATATCTTGACATTCTCAAAAAGCTTTTTAATCATTTCTTTTCCTTCAAGAACCTTTTGGTAACGAGAAGCAGCACGATATCTTACCCAAAATTCGTCATGCCTATATCCATTGCAAATTCTCTGCAAACGAAAGAATACAGCTTTTAATCAACTAATTGCGCTCTTATCATTTCTAAACCACCGGAAAAGAAAGAAAGCTTTAAGTCCCCCTGTACTTTTTAAAAGCCAATAGAAATGCTAAAAAAGCGATCTTATACATTCCAATTGAAGAAAAAAGCCTATTGCCTTGCGTACCATTACAACTGGCATTAAATATTTAAGACTATAAAATCATATAAATGTAAGAAATATTTTCTATAATATACTCAATGACTTCTTTTGTTTATTAGGAAAAATTATAGCGCGTCAATATCAGTAAATTTTACTTATTTTTATCCCCCCCTTTATAAACAATGAATATAATTTAATAAAACGGATTGCTGCATAACAGAAAAAAATAATCAAGGCTACTCTTAATTACATTATTTACGCATGTATTAAGTACAATAAACAAAAAAATAACCTGATGTTTAAAATCATTATCAAGATAATTTTTATGGAAGAATAAACTTATCTACTCATCTAGCGGATAAGATCACAAGTAGTATGATGATTATCACATTTATAGGGAAAAGTTTGAAACGGAGAATTTTTCGCAAACTCATAGCTCTTTCATGCGATGATACAGAACCTTATGAAAAACAACTTGAATGAAGCAACCATCGTGAAAAAAGAAGAGCACTTTTATTATTAACTTCGTATAAAAACAATCGATATCATCTCTAGAAAAAGCACTCAAACCAATGAAATTATCGTATCATTTTTTACACTTTTCCGTATTTTTGTGAAAGCAATTCGCGGACCTCATCAGCTATTTTAGTTCCACGACTTGCACAACTGACCTTAATCAACCGATGCAAACTTTCTGGTATATCAATCGTGAGGCGCTTCATACCTCCACTCATGCTCCCTTTGTGGCTTCCTATCCATGCATCCGCTGTTAAAGGAATTGATTTATTGGTTGGTTTTGTGCCAATTTTAATTTTTTTACTCATCGTGCTAACTCCTTGATTTCCGCTGCAACCGCTTCAATCTCTGCCGCTGCGGGTCCTTGCTTATCAACTTCATAAACGGCCTTCCCCTGTGCTGCTGCTTCTGCAAAAATCACGCGCTGCGCAACACTAGAAGAAAGAACATGCACAGGGTATATGCCAAGAGCTTCGTTCACATCACGCCCTATCGCTGTATTGACGATTTTACGATTAATGACAAAAGCAGATTTAAGATTTTCTTTATAAACACGTGCTTCGTCAATCAGCTTTACAATTCCATCCGCTGCCCAAATATCATAGGGACTAGGCAAAACAGGTATAAGCACCAAATCCGAAGCCATAAGAGCACTACGAGCAAGATCAGTTACACGCGGAGGACCATCGATAATAATATGATCATAACCATGACCAATCTGTGTAATCTCTTTGTGAACCGTTGCACGCGGTAAACCAATAACCGAAAACAAAGGTGCATCTTCACGCGCAGCAGCCCAATCCAATGCGCTCCCCTGTGGATCAACATCAATAAGCAATACCCGTGCACCGGTACGCGCAAAACTGGCCGCAAGATTAACACTCAATGTCGTTTTTCCGACACCTCCCTTTTGATTCAAAAGTCCAATGATCATTTATTACGCCTTTCAGCATTATCGTTTTTACGATTATACAGAAAGTAATAAAAGAAACAAGCATCCAATACGTGCAAAATAACCATTTTTCCCATTTTTAGGATAAATAACAATAGTCCGCAATTTTGTCTTTATAATATTCTTTTAGCATGAGCAAAACATTATGAAGATGATGTTCTTGAAAATAACAAAAATAAATCTAAACAAAAGACACGCTCTTCTTCTCCCGCCCTAAAACGAAGATTCTTAAATCCATGTCGATCTGTGAACAATGCTATGTAAATGATCCAGTTTCTTATCTCGCGCCTGCCATTTGGGCTTCTCCCTTCATGCAATCCACTTAATGCAACTCTACAAATAAGCTCCACTCTGAATATACAACAAACTATAAGAAGCATTCATTGTTTTGTACGTTGAATGAGAGAGCTGAAATCAGGAAGATTCTCTCATTTCATGCCTCTTATATTAAATTAATCAAAATCATATCTCTTGTACATACAAGCGGGGCTAGCGTGTGAGTAAAAACTGTACAAGAAAGGATTAAAATGCTTCTTATGCAGAATCTCAAGTACCAAGAACTATTACAATATTGGGGGTTGGAAAATATAATAATGGTGCCGACTTCCTGCTTCATAAGTGTAAAAAGGGTGGTGATCCATGAATTTTATACTCTTTGACGCTCGACAGAGTAAAATGGGCTTAAGAGAAATAAGGGTACCTCTAGCAAGCGCGTAAACAAACAACACAATGAAATGTCTATGTTTAGTAAACACTATAGATTATCCATAAAGACCAAACATCCGTCTTTTATAAGATCGCATAACGAACATGTTGCGGAATGAGATATTTTGCATCTTACAGCTCATTTTTCCCAAATAGATCTTCTCGACAAAAAGAATATTTTTGTTAAGATGCCACTGAAAAACTTACCTTCATTATGTTCTTTCTATATACTAGACCAGAGGGCATCGTGAAGATCGTGCAATTGGGAATAAATAAAAATGAATTTACAACAAATTGAACCTGATATTTTTATCAGCGCCCAAATTAGCATAGAAAATATCAAAACATTGGCACAAGCTGGTTTTAAAACAATTATCTGTAACCGCCCCGATCACGAAGAGCTCCATCAACCTGACTTTTCTAGCATTAAAACGGTCGCAAATGAATATGGCATAAAAGCCTATCACATTCCCATTTCTCCTCCAACTATAGAAAAGTCAGCTGTTGAAGCCATGCAAACAATTTTAAAAACAGCCTCTCTGCCTCTTCTTGCCTATTGTCATCACGGAGCACGCTCGCTGCATCTTTATCGTTTAGCGCGTCTTTAAACAGAAGGTTCACACACTTCCTCCGCACCTTAAAAGACGAAGATTCTTAAATACACATCGATTTGTAAAAAACAATCTGTCAATAATCTTTGTCTTGCACCTTTCCCTTGGCTTGCCACTTCATAAAACTCTACAAACAAGCTTTGCTCCTCAATATACAACGAGCATACACACCCGAAGCCATAAAAATGCGTGAAAATTCATATGATGATCAAGAAAATTTATTTTTACCCCACCTTTTATCACTGCTCCACTTTCTTTTTCTCTTCCTTTACCAATACGAGCTCATTCGTACGCCACAGACACCTAAAACGACAGTAAAACCACTAAGAAAACCCCATATTCCGAATAAAAGGCATGCAGAGTATTTTATAAAAAAAGCCGTAAGCCATAATCTATGGTTAACTACAACATATTGATTTATAACAATTAATTGTTTTGCACGTTGAGTGAGAAATCCTAATGCCGTAAGATTCTCTCAAGTCTATTTATAGTGAAGCAATCAAAAGCGTGTTTCTTGCATGTCACAAGCAGGAAGTATTCGTGTGAAATAAAACGAGTTAAGAACAAACTCTCATAAACGCTCTCAAATAGCCAAGACTGTACAACACTGAAGGCTTGTCAATATAACTGGTGGTGTCGGATTGCTCTTTTATTAGGCATAAAGACGATAGCGCTCAACGAAACATGCATGATACCATTCATGAGAGCCATCATGAAAATAAATATGAGAAGCGTTGAGAGATATTTCTTTAAAAGAAGTGCATAAATTAGCAAAACAAGGATATTCCAACATTTTATTTTACCTGTGAGATCTGATATCCTATTCAAAGAACAACAAAAGCCTGAAACTGTTATTTTCATGATTTAAGAGATATTGCTCTGGACGCTTTTGAAAGTAGCAAAGCCGAATTTAAAAAAGACAGTCATCTGGACTGATTTTTCCCTTGATAACTTCATATTTTCCCCAATAAGGCTGCAGATTGATTTCAGAGAATACGCAAATGGATAATGCAATAGGGCTCTCCTCATCTAGCATACAAAAGCTGTAACAGTAGAGAGAGCATTAAAGCGCCTTAATCTTTATCTCAAACATACTGCTCGCATTGAGGAACACTAAAGAAAAAGTTTTATGAGAAAAACAACACCATAAAGTCATGAATAGGCCGAACATAGATTGGAAAGATGTTCTAACTTTTATCCAATACTTCTATCAAAAAACAACAAAACATTATTGGCTTTGTGTTTTCATATCCTTACAAGACTGCCTTTTCTTTGCATTATAGGCTTTACATTTGTGAAGGACAAAGGAAATATATGGATAGTTCTTAGCTTGAGAATCTAAAAGATTGACGTATTACGACAACAAAATTGTGCCTTTATCCATCAAAAGCATTAGAAATTTTGAAACAAATACACCTGCTTCTCGCAATGATTTCTTTTTATCTGCAATCACTCGCAGTCTCCTTAATATGCATTCCCCATCACAATATACAAGAGAAAGGAGAGTTAAAGCATCTTCCAGCAGCTTCATTCTCTTTTACGTGATTGGTTAGCACGAAAACTGCTGCTAACCACTGATCTTCTTTACGAGACTTGACAAACAAACCTTTTTTAAAAATATTCATCACATAATACAAAATATCACATGCGTAAGGTTACACGAACCAACTCTCATCATAAACGATGATACGGCATAAATGATATAATAAAACAAATTAGAAAGAAGAAACAATAAACTTTTAAAATAAAAAAAGTCATCAATTAAATTTTATCAAACTATAAGCTTAAAATCGCAAGAAATTTTAAAAACAGCCTTTCTCCTTCTTCACGTCTATTATTGCTAAATAGGCTGGTTGCTTATTCTTTACTGCATCTTTTATGACGAGTTTTAACGGATCAGAAAGAAACAAGCAGTAAAGTTTTGAATGACAACAAAAACCATAAAGTTAACTTTGAAAAAAATGATGCCAAAATCAGATCTTCAGATATTCGATTCTCCCTCTCAACAACGGAAAAAACATATATTCCACGATGTTTTGGAATATATCTTTGTGATTATAATCACTTTAAGTGCTATTTTTACAGCTCTTCTCTCTTTTTCAGATCAGTTTAGGACATATTTTTAAAAGTAAGCAGCCTATCCAACGTTGATAATGGTTGTACTGTCTTTAAAACTTCTTTTGCTTTTTTTTCATCACGATGCATTTGCGCAATCAAAGGTTCAAGCCCATCAAATTTTTCTTGTCCTCGCAAAAACTGGAAAAAAGAAACGATACAGCTTTCCCCATAAAGGTCGTCGTTAAAGTCAAACAAATAGGTTTCCAAAAGGGGCGCCCCATCCTTAACAACCGTTGGACGACAACCAAAGCTTGCAACACCATCATACAAAACACCGTTCGCACGACGCAAACGTACCGCATAAACACCATGAGCCAAACGAACTTGGGGAGGCAACATTTGATTAGCGGTAGGAAATCCCAAAAGACGTCCAAGTTTTTCACCTTGAATAATATTGGAGCGTATCCGATAGTGATACCCTAACAAATGGGCTGCTTTGTCCACTTCCCCTTGTGAGAGAAGTTGCCGAATAAAACTCGAGGAAATGATCAAAGATTGTGACTCTTGAGGACGAGCAACGCAAGGAACTTGCACAACCTCAAATCCATATTTCTCTCCCCTTTGGCAAAGAAGATGTACATTTCCACTTTTCTGATGACCAAATTGAAAATTTTCGCCTGTCACCACAACTGAAACATCAAAAACTTCCTTTAAAAACGACTTAATAAATTCGTCCGCTGAAAGAGCGGCAAACTGTGCATCAAAGGGCTGTTCAATCACGCCGTCAAAACCAAGGGTTTTAAAAATTTCAGCTTTTTCAGCTGCCTCTGTCAAACGATAGACAGGAGCTGAATGTTGAAAAAAACTTCTTGGATGGGGTTCAAAAGTTAAAACAACAGATGGTTTCTTTTTTATACGCGCGAAATCAAGTGCTTTTTGCAACACCACCTGATGCCCACAATGAACACCATCAAAATTTCCAAGTGCCAACACTGCTTCCCGCCAAGCCGAGGGAAACATATGAATTCCCTGAAGACGCAAAAAATTAGTCATTACTGAAGTGCCCACATGATTGCTTGTGGTTTATAACCATGATGTTCAAGAAAAGAATGCAAAGCTTGCTTATCAACCACACCCTTTTGCGTATAATCATAATGATGAATCCCCCCCATAATATAAAGGGCATCAAGACCAAAGTGAGCCGCCCCCTTAATATCCGTTAAAAGACCATCACCAATAGCTAAAACTTGACTTTTTTCTACTGTTCCCCGTATTTTTTGAAGTTTTTCAAAGGCACATTCATAAATAGGCGCGTGAGGTTTTCCAGCAATGCGCACTTCCCCCCCTAATTGTTGATAAAGACGAGCCAATGCACCAGCGCACCAAAATTCTTTATTTCCATAATGGACAATCACATCTGGGTTCGCACAAATAAAAGGTAAATTCCGCGACCGCATGCGACGAAACATCTCCTCATAAGCAGAGGGTTCTTCGTCAAAATCTTCAAGAAAACCGCTACAGACGACAACAGAAGCCTCCCATTCTTCAACAAATTCACACTCTAACCCTTCAAACAGCACCAAATCACGTTGTGAACCAATGAAAAAAACTTTACGTGGAGCAGTCTGAATAAGATCGCGCGTTACATCCCCTGAAGTGATAATGGCATCATAATAGTCGCTATGAACATTCATGCTTTGTAATTGAGCAGCAACATCTTCCCGTAGCCGAGGAGAATTGGTTAATAAAATGACAGTTTTTCCCATTTGTCGGATTTTATACAACGCCTTCAACGCTGGTTCAAATGCATGTACACCGTTATGCACAACACCCCACACATCACAAAAAACAGCATCATAATGCGCTATAATAGTCTCAATATGGGTAAGTTCATTCATGGAGCACCTATCTCTATTTGTCATTTAAAGCTGTCTTTTACTTCAAAACTACTTACCGAAAGATAATACTTGTGTCATCTGCTTTCTCAAACCATATCCCAACTTTTTATCGTCTATAGAGATCATAAGAAATGATAAAATAACTAAGTTATCATTAAGTTGTGCAAAATTCTAAAATGCTTGATAGCAAAAGCTTATCATTCCCCAATGCTCATTTTTCTCATAAAAATTTTAATTCTAACAACAACGACGTTGATAGAGTTTTTTATCTAAAATACTCAAATTCTTCACTGAGAAAATAAACGTATCCCCCTCTTAAAAACATGCATCATGAGAAAGCCCAATATATTTTCTCATTTCAAATTTGTTTATATTGAATCAATCAAAACCTTTTCGCTTACACATTATAAGCAGAGAGCGTACAGATAAAAACACGTGAAGAAAGAAAAAATAGCTCTTATGCTCCCTTTCAAGGCAAAAACTGTCGTAATATTTTGAACTGGCAGAGAGTATGTGCCGTCCGAGCATCTTTTTTTCAGTAAAGATAGCAATATAGCTTTTATCCCATTCATAGAGGCTTTTACGCTACATACTTTACGAAGCACCATTGTAAAATAGGCGCTAACATTGAGAAATATCTTCTAAAACAAACATGTGAACATACAACAATAAGATCTATAATGTTTTGAGTTTATTTTGCATGAGGGCTCTTTACTCATAAAAGCTTTCCCCTATCATCATGATATCTCAGACGCATCAAAACAAGTCATTTTGATTATTGGTTAAGGACAGCACCGTAAGCGGTGACTTGAGCTTAAAAACCAAGCTTTACCTTCGTAAAATGCATATCTGATGTCATGAGTTGAGTAAGCAAACCTTAAAACTTTGAAAGGCAAACAACCTCCTATTTAAAAAAATCTATCCGTCTCAAGAAAAACTATTTTTATTGCCAATCTCCTAAAATTACTTTATGAATCGAAAAATGTTTTGATCGCATACGCAACGATCAAAAGGGGTCTTGAAAACCCGAAACCCTAGCGTAAAAATAAACCCACTATGTGGGTATCCCGGAATTCCGGGAGATTTTGCTATGTCCAGGTGCTCCAAGCACTAAAAGCAAAATGCTGACTAGGGTTCAGTGTTTTCAAGCTCCCGGAATACCAATGCGAGGGCGCTCGCACCTGGAGGGGGAAAATGCAAGCTCAAAATCTTAATATTGATCTTTTTGTAGGCAAAAAAATTCGCTTTAGGCGAAAAGTGCTAAAAATGTCTCAAAAAACATTAGGGCATCATTTAGGTGTCACTTTCCAACAAATCCAGAAATATGAAAAAGGCTTAAATCGCGTGAGCGCAGGACGTTTAAAGGAAATTTCCGATATTTTGAATGTTCCACTTGCCTTTTTTTACACTGATATCATCAAAAAAGACAACACCCCGTACCATTATGATGAAATCGCCTCGAGCAAAGAGGAATATTTGCTTTTAAAAAGTTTTAGAGTCCTCACATCTGTCAAGCAGAAAGCGATTTTAAACTTAATTTGTGATTAAAATTAAAACGCTTTAAAAGCATAGCTATAAAGTGCTACACACCCTATTCTTGTCTTTCTCCCCACACCCCAAAAGGATGCCCCCCTCCTCAAACCGGTTGATAAACGATCCGCCTTCTCAAAAATAGCTCCTTCTCAGATTCCCATTTCATATGGTTCCTTTCACAAAATTATATAAACAAGCCCTCCCTTGAATATTCATCACACTCTCTTATCAAAACACCCCATGTATAAAGTTTTATGTCTTATATCACCACACCCGCAAACAATAGCGTTTTACAGCACAACAGAATAAGTATTTATCCGTATTTAAAGAGCGGCCCCCCTTTTCTCTATGGACGCTCTATTTATTTTAAATGATGTACATTTAATATACCTGCTATTAAAGACTTAGTATCTGTTATAAAGTCTTAAAGGCATATTTTTCCTCTAAAATCTCAATGCTACACCAACTCTATCATAAGGCAAACATTGATTTATAATGATAATTCACTGTTTTGTATGTTGATTGAGAGGCTCGAATAACGTAAGATTCTCTCATTTCAAACCTGCTTATCTTGAATCAATCAAAATCATTCCCTTGCACGTCAAAAGCGGGATGAATGTGTGGATCAAATTTGTATAAGAAAGGATTAAAAAATGGCTCTTATGAACCGTCTTAATGCAAGATCTGTCGCAACATTGGGGGCTGGCAAATATAATGATGGCGCCGGCTTGCTTCTTCATAAGCGTAAAGATGGGGGGCTCAATGGATTTACCCTTATACCCTTTACGAACAGCGTCGCAAAATAGGCTTGGATACCTTGAGAGATATTTCTATAAGACAATGCTATCCAATTCTCTCATGATTATAATCCTCAATCTGATAAAGTTGAAACAAACAATAGGATTGCGAATATGATTTGGGGAGCTCATCTAAAAGATGAAAAATGATAAAAAATTCCGCTATAACAATTGAAGAAGCGAGCATTCGTTGAGCCGTAACTTCTTTATTTTAGAATTTTTATATCACACTTTACTGTTGAGTAATATATATTTATTAAAATACATGACCACGGTCTAGAGCATCAAGCTTTGGCGAGAAAAACATTTCAGTATCTGCTTGTAAGACATTTTGACAATTTTTAGATTCCTTAACAAATTGTCCTGAAAGAAAACACTTCGTTCCCCATTCTTCTCTTAATTTTGCATCTTTTTTTCAATCTTCTACGCTATAGTTTTTTTTCACACCCCAAGACGAATAATAGAGCCATGCATAATAAAATAATTTTTTTTCATTTTATCCCTCTTTAAATACCTTATCTGTTAATATTATCCCCCCAAATGAGGGTTGAATTTTCACACTGTATGAGAATACAACCTCACTATCCACTTGCTTGCTTTCAAAGTGAACACTCTGAGTAAAGTAACGCAAGAAGAGCTCACAATAGCCATCGTATGAGTTTGTCATAAAATACAATAAGAAGGGAAAGAGCCCAAACTGAATACAAATGATGAAATCAGAAGGCGCATTAATGCTTTTGTTCAACTGATTTCAAATAGTTACATTGCAATAGGCATCGCCCCTAGCCCTATAGAAAGCCTATGAGCATTATAAGACTTAAGTCTCACGATCATTAAACCACAAAGCCATAACAAAAAAGTATGAGCTCTTTTTACCTATTTATATGTTGATTATTGTTCCCCATCGAAGGCCTAAATAGAAACGTTTTGTGATATATAGAAAACAATCAGCAATGCAAATCATTTTTACGAAGATTTCTTCGTGTAGAGTCTATTTGAAATCCATCCATCATTTGGAAGTCTGAATTTAAAAGCAGATAATTATGAAAGCTTTTCAAGGAAGGCAACAGATTGATCACTTTTAAAGAAGTAAAAAACGTGATCCAATCCTGAAGACAAAATTCTGATGAAAAAACTTTTGCTATGAATTCTTTTAAGGCATTGTGAAAGATTCTATCCATTATATTAAACGTTACACCATTTTTGGGGCTGTTCATTTTTTACTTTTATCAACACCGCTCTAGAAATCCGTTTCTTGAGCGTTTTTTATCGCCTCACTTTCTCCTTCAAACACAAATACTCAAAAATGCTTTGCCACCAACAATGACATTTTCCCGCTTTTATAAAACACATAAGTAAAAATAGAGAAGCGATTTTGAAAGCAACCCTCCCTTGAAAAGGGAAGTACCATCCATTTACTTCATAAACGAAAATAATCTCACCGTTTATTCAAATTTGCTCTACGATTTGGTACAATTTTATTGATAAAGTTTTCTCTATAAAAATTTAAGTAAATATGTTCATTAAAACCAATCATGGACTAGCAAAGGGATTATAGGATCCATTATCTCGCCGCCATTTTAAAGGTTCAGTGAAATCACTCGACCAAAGACCAATCTTGTTGCCACGTGCTTTTTCTTCCGCATGATGATACTGGGCTGGAATAGGATTTTTCCCCTCTTTTGAGAGTACCAACATACCTTCTGTAAGACCTGCCTCAGCTAAATCAACCCCTTGAACAAAACATTGCGCATAATAAACACCATTGTGCATCAAAGCCTGTTTACAGGATAAATCCTGCCCAAGTGTTTTGGTGACAAGCCAAGCCGTTGTAACCGCACCACAGGGCCATTCTTGATCATTTAATCTTGCTTTTTGACGGGGTGCACATGTGTCCACACCATAAAGATGAATATCACGGGAGATATGTGAGCGCCAAGATTGTGCAGCAGGCGTCAGTAATTTAAATGTAACCCCACTTGTAACAGAAGCCTTACCATGAAAAACAACAGCATTATTTGCAACATCATTTAATGAAACACTCTTCTGCAAATCGAGAGCTGGTTCATTTTTTTCTAATTGCTGTTTGGTGATAGATCTACCCAACTTTTTTTCTTCTCGATAGAGATCGACAATATCTTGGATATCTTGCGTCTCAAATGTTTTAAGAATGCTGAAATCCATTTTATCTTTATATTGGCTTAATCCCCACACTGTCGCCCCCATAATGTAAATAATAACAATCAATTTAAATAGCATCTCTTAACACGCTCGCTCAAAAAATTCGTTTTTTTCCTATCATGTCAGATTATTGATCAGCAATCCCCTTGTTTTTAAAGAAAAAATCCAAATATAAGTGTTGCAGATTAACTACATTTTGTAAAGAATGATATTCTTTCTTTCATTATTTTAATATTGTTATTTTTACCAATATACACAACTTAAAATTGCCATTTTCATGTAACACAATCTCAATTTGAAAAGACTTCTGTCTCTTTACGAAGAAGAGCTTGAGAGTGAACAGATCCACGATCAAGGCTTTTAAAGCAAACAAACGAGAAGAATTAAACTGTCATCAAATGACAGCACTCTTTAGTTTGTTAGAGGCAATGGAATGTCGACATATGAACAAATATTATTTGTTAAAGAGAGGTAAAATGACAGATAATAGATTCCAAAACATCATTTTTATCGTGACCATGCTGCTTTTTACGGCAGTTTTTGTATCTGATCTTTCTTATGCTGCTTCTACTACTGGTGGAGGTGGTCTGGGAAATCTTGATGGTGTTTTAGGCAACATTGTCACAATGATGACGGGTCCAACGGCAAGGCTCATTGCAATTATATGTGTTGCTGCTGTGGGGATTGGCTGGATGTACGGCTTTATTGATTTACGCAAAGCAGCTTACTGTGTTCTGGGGATTGCTATTGTTTTTGGTGCCCCTGCTCTCGTCACTAAATTAGCGGGCACAACATAAATGAACGAAGATACTCTTTTCCTTGCCTGTACGCGCCCGGCCATGTTTGCTGGTGTTACAATGGAAGCGATGGCGCTTAATGTCATGGCAACATCCATTCTTTTCATTTTAACCAGTGATTTTACCATGTTTGGTCTTGGGATTGGGATGCACTTTATTTTGCGAGAAGTGACAAAGTACGATCACAACCAATTTCGCGTATTATTTGCATGGCTCAATACCCGAGGAAAACAAAAAAACCTCAACAGATGGGGAGGAGGTTCAACCTCCCCTTTACGCCTTATCCGCACTTATAAGGAACTAAGCTGAAGGAACGAAACTGGTGAAACAGATGTCAATAATGAAACGGGAAACTTTGCCTGAAGAATATATTCCCTATATACGCTACATCAACCAACATGTCGTTGCTTTAAATTCACGCTGTTTAATGGTTGTGATGGCTGTTGAGGGTATAAATTTTGACACTGCGGATATTGATCAATTAAATTCTTTACACAACCAATTAAACACCCTTTTTAAAAATATCGCAGACGAACGGCTTGCTTTATATTCTCACATCATCCGCCGCCGTGAAACGATATACCCAGAAGGTCATTTTCTTTCATCTTTTGCAACAACATTAGATGAAAAATATAAAAAGAAAATGGTTTCGCAAGAACTGTATAGAAATGATCTATTTATTTCACTGCTTTGGAATCCGGCCGCGGATAAAACAGAAAAGCTGGTTTCATTTTTTCAGCGCTTGAGCAAAGCCAAGAAAACACAATCTGAGCCCGATGAGGAAGCTATTCGTAAACTCGAAGAGTTAAGTCAAGATCTTATGCAAGGTTTGGAAGAGTATGAAGTCCGTCTACTATCAATCTATGAACATGAAGGACTTTTATTTGCCGAACAAAGTGAATTTCTCCACCAGCTAGTGGGGGGAAGACGTGAGCGTATTCCTCTCACATTTGGAACTATTGCTTCAACAATTTACTCGGATCGTGTTATTTTTGGGAAAGAAATTATCGAAATTCGCCATGAAAGCAATGAACGCTTTGTGGGCATGTTTGGATGGAAAGAGTATCCTTCTAAAACACGCCCAGGTATGACTGATGGTCTGCTTACGGTGCCATTTGAATTCATCTTAACACAATCCTTTGTTTTTAAAAGTAAGGCAGCCGCCAGTGCGATTATGAGCCGCAAACAAAATCAAATGATCAATGCAGCTGACCGTGCTAGCTCACAAATCGATGCACTGGATGAAGCGCTAGATGATTTAGAATCAAACCGTTTTGTTTTGGGAGAACACCACATTTCTTTAGCTGTTTTTGCTGATCATCCTAAAATATTGTCTGAAAACTTATCAAAAGCACGTTCCCATTTAACCAATGGAGGAGCCGTGATTGCCAGAGAAGATTTAGGATTGGAAGCAGCATGGTGGGCACAACTTCCTGGAAACTTTAGCTATCGTGCGCGTTCAGGCGCCATTACCAGCAGAAATTTTGCCGCTTTATCGCCCTTCCATTCTTTCCCTGTTGGCAAACTGAACGATAATGTTTGGGGAGCTGCTGTCGCATTGCTAAAAACACAGGCTGGTTCACCTTACTATTTTAATTTTCATTATGGCGATCTTGGAAACACATTTGTTTGTGGTCCATCAGGATCTGGTAAAACAGTGATTGTTAATTTTCTTCTTGCACAATTACAAAAACACAATCCAACAATGGTTTTTTTTGATAAAGATCAAGGAGCAGAGATTTTTGTACGGGCTGGAGGAGGGAAATACAAACCTTTAAAAAATGGGCAACCCACGGGTATTGCTCCCTTAAAGGGCATGGAATACACCGAAAAAAATAAAATATTTCTTCGTAATTGGATCTTAAAGCTGGTAACCGCTGAAGGGCAAATCGTAACGGAAGAAGAGCGACAAGATATCGCCAAAGCCATCGATTCCTTAGAAAACTTACCCCCAACCCAGCGCTCTCTTGGTGCCCTTCAACTGTTTTTTGACAACACATCCAAAGAAGGGATTGCCATACGGCTGCAACGCTGGATTAGAGGCAATGATTTAGGATGGGTTTTTGATAATGACCAAGATGATCTCAATTTAAATGCGCAGTTCATTGGCTATGACATGACCGATTTCTTAGATAATGAAGAAATTCGACGCCCCTTAATGATGTATCTCTTTCACCGCATTCTTGATTTGATTGATGGGCGGCGCATCATTATCGTCGTTGATGAATTCTGGAAAGCTTTAGAAGATGATTCATTTAAAGCTTTTGCGCAAGATCGGCTAAAAACAATTCGTAAACAAAATGGCATGATGCTCTTTGCAACACAAAGTCCTAAAGATGCTTTGAACTCAACAATCGCGCACACAATCATTGAGCAATGCCCCACCCAAATATTTTTTCCAAATCAAAAAGCAAATTACAATGATTATGTCGAAGCTTTCAAACTTACTGAGCGTGAATTTGAACTGATACAGTCAGAGTTAAGCAGAGAATCCCGTCGTTTTCTCATCAAACAAGGACAAAGTTCCGTCGTTGCAGAACTTAACTTACGTGGAATGAATGATGAGATCGCCGTTTTAAGCGGCACAACAAAAAACATTGAACTCATGAATGAAATTATCAACGAATATGGAGCTGCCCCTGACAAATGGCTGCCCATATTTTATCAAAGGAGAAAAAATCAATGAAAAAATATGGCTTAGTTACACTGTTATCTTTTTCTTTTATTTCTCATGCAATAGCGCAAACAACACCCGATGTAGATGAATATTATAAACAAGCACTCGAGAACACACAAAAATTAAATACTGCAAAATCTGAAACAGCTGAAAGCATTTATAAAAGTGCAACTGATACTGCAAAAAAAATTAAAGACATAAGTCAAGAACTTGAAAATATTAAATCAAAACCAGAAACAAAACCAGAAGAATTGCAAGCCCTTCGACAAGAGATTCAAGTAAAACTTTCTCTTCTTCAAGCAGGTCTTCAAGTAAGTTCTTTAAAACTTCAGTCTCTTGATATGATTCAAGCAAGAGATACGAAAACAAAAGATGAGCTACGTGAAGAAAAGGAACAACAAAAGCATAAATATCTTGAGGCACAATTAAAAGAAAAAGAAAAGAAATTAAAAGAAAAACTTGAAAGTACGAGTACAAATGTCAGACTTTAGTTTTTCTCCCTTTGAAAGCGTTTCTGGGTATATTTTAAAACCCCTTGATAATGTGATGGACACGACGGTGAGTGGGCTGTCTTCTGCTATTTCAGCGCCCTTAAATCTCGCCGCAATCATTTTTATCTTTCTTTATGGCTATAATGTTATGACAGGTCGCGTTGCGCTTTCCATGCATAGTCTTCTCAATAATGTTGTTAAAATCGTTGTTGTTACAACAATGGCAACGAATGCGGATACATTTAATACTTATGTCAAGGATATTTTCTTCAATGATTTATCCAATGCTATTGGGAATGCGCTTAACAGTAATCCTGCAAGCTCCAATGTTTTTGATTATATTTTGTTAAAGGCAAGTTCGCGTTATCAAGAAGTCTTATACAATGCTTGGTTTTTTGAAAAGATCATTGTGGGTCTTCTTGGTTCTATCATGCTTCTCGCGGTTATTCTTTTTTGTATAGGTGGTTTTATTGTGCAAATGTTTGCACAAGTTGCACTCGTCATGATTATAGGTCTTGGGCCTCTATTCATTAGTTTGTATTTGTTCAATGCAACGCGAAAATACTCCGATGCATGGATTACAACTTTGATCAATTTTACCATTTTACAAGTTCTCGTAATCATGCTTGGAACCATTATATGTCAAGTTATCCTACAGGTTCTCAAAGTTTCATATGAATCAATTTATGTTCTTTTTCCCCCTGTCATCGTCATTTCGATCATAGGAGTTATTATCTTCCGTGCGCTTCCTGGTATTGCAACAGCGCTGGCCTCTGGCGGACCATACTTTAACGCTGGTGTCTCTTCAGGAGGACAGATTTTTACAATGCTTTCCAATGGTGCAAGAGCGAGTGGCAATGCAGTAAAAAGTGCCACTTCACAAATCTCAGGAGCTGCCGGTAACGCTGTTAGAAGTGCGGCAGGGGCGGCAGCAAAAGCAGGTAAATATGGAGGCGGTCGTGGTCGATTTTAAGATAAAGCACCTCTTTAAAAGAATAAGCATTTTTGTTTTTGCCTTGTGTGCGCCCTTTGGCGTACACGCCATGATCCTGTTCCAGATAAGATCTAACATCTTGGGTCTAACAATAAAACCAATCAAAACCTTGCATCACATAAACTTGTAAAAATGTTCAGAACAAAGGCTCTCATGCATTGTATTCCAAGATATTTGTGAGTTCAAAAAATGAAACGAAAAATAACTTTTGTTATGGTCCTAACAATCGCTCTTACTGGTTGTGCCTCTTTGAGTGGCCCTAAAAAACCACCACGCTGTAATGGCAAACATACACGCGCTTTAAATAAAGATAAGTGGAATTGGGACAATAAAAACATTGTCTACCCAGAAAAGAGTGTAAAGCCTGTTACCACTCCCATCATTCTCAATACTTTGGAAAGTGAAAAAATAACAGCCAATTCAGCTTTATTAAAGCCGGTTATTCATGAAGCACGATCTGATAAAACTGTGGAGGTTATGCGTGAAAAGTGATGCCCTTGAAGAATATATAAAAGAAGCGCGCTCATTTGACATTGATCGCATGCATAGCATGCGCGTGCGGATGAAAATCTCCATGGCTTTAACAGTGCTTTTTGGATTGATGACAATTGCGCTGGCTTTAGCTGTCGCAGCTTTGACGCCTTTGAAAACGGTAGAACCTTTTGTTATCCGCGTTGATAACTCAACAGGCATTATTGATACTGTAAGCGCCCTAAAAGAATCCCCTAACGACTATGATGAAGCGATAACGCGTTATTTTGCCAGCCAATACGTTCGCGCTCGTGAAGGTTTTCAAGCATCAGAAGCAGAAAACAATTTTCGCTTAATCTCTCTTTTATCTTCTCCAAAAGAACAAAACCGTTTTGCAAAATGGTACGCGGGCAATAATCCAGAAAGTCCGCAAAATATTTATCATAACATGATTGCTACGGTCACAATCAAATCAATCTCTTTTATAAGTAAAGATCTTATCCAAGTTCGTTACTATAAAACGATCAGAGACTTGAATGAAAAAGAAAATATTTCCCATTGGATTTCAATCTTAAATTTTTCCTACGTGAACGCACACATTTCAACGTCTGATCGTCTTATCAACCCTCTTGGTTTTCAAGTATCGGAATATAGATCTGATCCAGAGGTGATAAAATGATCAGACTTTTACAAACAATCTCTTTAATTTTTACGATCACTGTCAGCTTTCACACAGTTCTCTCACTTGCAGAAACAGCGCCTGTCAGTGCACGTAAAGATAACCGCATCAGATTTGTCAATTATGACCCCTACAACGTCGTACAAATCATTGGCTCCATTCGCTCTTCGGTTCAACTAGAATTTGCCGTTGATGAAGAAGTAACCTATGTAGGAATTGGAAATTCGGTTGCTTGGCAAGTTGCACCGGCTGGACACTTTGTTTTTCTCAAACCACGTGAAGTCCAGCCTGTGACAAATTTACAAATTGTCACAAGCCGCCAAGATGGAACACAACGCTCTTATCAATTCGAGCTACAAGTCCGTGAAGGCGATGTTTCAGCCGGCAATGAGACGTATTTCTTAGTAAAGTTTCGTTATCCAGAAGATGAAGCCTTACGTAAGAAATTAGCCGAAGCAGAAAGAGAAAAACAACGTGAAGAAAACTTTGTCAATGATATTTTAAATATCCATGAAGATTTTGGACCACGCAATTGGGCTTATGAAGCTCAAGGCTCATCCCTTATTGAACCTGCTTCTGTCTATGATAATGGGAAAACAACAACCTTTACCTTTTTAGGCAACATTGAAATCCCTGCCATTTACATTGTATCGCCTGATGGGCAAGAAGCGCTTATTCCCAAATCGATTAAAGGCAACAAGGTTATTGTTCATGCAACAGCTGCACAATTCACGCTACGACGTGGGAATGAAGTATTGTGCATCTTTAACAAAAGGTTCGTACCAAAAGGAATTAATCCTGAAACAGGTACGACATCACCATCTGTACAACGTAAAGTGAACCTAGGAAGCAGCCATGAATAACACCGTGGATGAAAAAAGCATTAATGATCGCGATACAATAAAAAATGCTCAAGGGAAAAGTCAACAGAACAATGTGGGGAAAGCTATTGCTCTTATTATTCTTTTCAGTGTCTGTCTTTATTTAGCCTATTCAACACTTGTTACAGACAAAAAGCAACCAATTGAATCTTCAAAAGAAGGAAAAGTTATAAAACAAACAGAGCTTTTTCATCCTGCAAAGCCTACCCCTCCTCCCTTTGAACAGCCTCAACGAAATAACGCTCTATTACCAAAAGTCGAGCTACCAACACCAAACATCAATCAATTAAATTCTGATGACTCACTGCTGGAGGCAGCACAACGTGCTCCTGTATTAGCTTATGCAAGTACACAACAAGGCAAAATAGATTCACAAACAAATAATGGTGCTTTGCCTCACCAACTTGAAAGTAAACCTGATGAAACGACACAACGTTTTAATCATCTTCTCAAACCCACAGTGCTTGAAGGTATTCGTGCTTCAACCCTTGGCAATCGAAACTACATCATCGCGATGGGAACTTCTATTCCTTGTATTTTAGAAACAGCCATCAACAGTGATCAACAAGGTTTTGCCAGTTGTATCATCTCCAGAGATATCTTATCAGACAATGGTCGTGTTGTGCTTCTTGATAAAGGCACCCAAATTGTTGGTGAATATCGCGCCGGATTGAAAAAAGGCCAAACACGTCTCTTTGTACTATGGAATAGAGCAAAAACCCCTAATGGTATCATTATATCCTTAGCTTCACCGGCAACGGATGCTTTAGGGCGTTCTGGTATGGATGGAGATATTGATAACCATTGGCTCGAGAGGATTGGGTCTGCGCTTCTTGTCTCACTAATAAAAGATGCAACACACTATGCCAATAAACGTTTATCAAAAAAACAGGAAAAAGAAGAAACTGAAACAATTTCTTCAGGACAAAACATCGCAAACATTCTCGTAGAAAATTACGCCAATATTCCTCCAACATTATCCAAAAACCAAGGGGAAATGGTGAATATCTTTGTCGCCCGCGATTTAGATTTTTCCAGCGTTTATAAATTGAAAGTCATCGAAAACAAAAAACAGATTATCAATCGAGCTGTTTCAAGAAACTTTTACAAAAATTCGGCGGTAACTTTAGAATGAACTCAAACTTACATACCATGAGCGATGAAACCGTTGCGATTGTTCTCACAAAACTTGAACCCATCAGTGCTTTTTTGAAAGATGAGAGACTCTTTGAAATTGTTATCAATCGTCCCTATCAAGTCATGACTGAAGGATTTGATGGATGGAAAACAATAGAAGCACCGGGGCTCTCTTTTAATGAGCTTATGGGGATTGCGAAAGTTGTAGCATCCTATTCCAAGCAAAACATATCGGATAAAAACCCAATATTATCTGCAACGCTACCAGGCAATGAGCGTATTCAAATTGTCATTCCACCCGCTGTCGAAAAAGACACGATTAGTATGACAATTCGCAAACCGTCATCGCAGAGTTTTTCTCTCGAAGAGCTCGCCAAGAAAGGCCTCTTCTCGTTATGTGAACAGGTCTCTTTCACACCTTTGAATGACTATCATTCTCGTTTTAATGAACTCAAAATCATCGAGCATAAATTAGCCAATGCCTACTGTAATAAAGACTTTGTCTCTTTTTTAAATCAAGCTGTAGAATGCCAGAAAAATATTTTAATTGCGGGAAAAACCGGTTCGGGTAAAACAACATTATCAAAAGCATTAATCGCCAAAATCCCTCAAGAAGAGCGTATTATCACCATTGAAGACACGCAAGAATTGGTGATACCACACCCTAACCATGTCTCAATGTTCTATTCAAAAGATGGACAAGGCTTAGCCTCCGTTGGGCCCAAAGAGTTACTTGAATCATCTTTACGGATGCGTCCTGATCGTATTCTTTTGCAAGAACTTCGAGATGGTACAGCCTTTTATTATATCCGCAATGTCAATTCAGGCCATCCAGGTTCCATTACGACGGTTCACGCATCAACAGCACTTGCAGCCTTTGAGCAGATGACCCTTTTGGTCAAAGAAAGTGAAGGCGGTGGTGATTTAGAGCGTGATGATATTCGAGGCCTGTTGATTTCAATGATTGATATCATCATCCAATGCAAACGGATTGAAGGAAAATTTAAGGTCACAGAAATTTATTACGATCCCTTCAAACAACGAAACATCTTTGGAGGTGACTAAAAGAAGATCACACCGGCTGCCAAAGGCTCTTTTAAAGCAACAATTGCAAATAAGAGAAAAAATGCATGAAAACCAACGAAACAGAAATAGAGAAAATCTTTTATCGATGACAGAAGAAGAATTAAAAAAACGCCGTGAAGCCGTTGAAGCAGCCATCAGCACCCATGCGATAGAGGGAATAGCGCTTCATCCTACAACACTCAAAATTTTAGAAGAATACGCAAAGGGAAATATTTCACTCGAGGAATTTAACACTCTTATGGACAACGTAAAATTATAAGGAAGCTACGATGCCAAAAGCAAAAGCAAAGACAAAAAATATACAGATAGTTTCTCCCCATCATTATGTTTACCCAAACACCACAACACTCAAAAATAAATATGGAATAAAAGACTTAAAATCCTTTCTGGAGAAATGCTCACATGATACAGCAGAAGCAATGGTTAATTTGCGTGAAGCCCCCTTACCAGAAAAGTTTGATAGCTCCTATCTATGCTCTATTCATCACCACTTATTTAAAAATACCTTTGAATGGGCTGGATATATGCGCCATCTCCCCTTTACATTTGAAGATGGCACCATAGCCGCTATGCCCGAAATGAAAAGAACAGGATGGGAAAATCCTTTTGCACTCGGCGATGAAATCCAAGACGGTTTACAAAAATTAGATCAAACGCTTGCCGAAAAAGATAATTTGCAAGGCTTAACGCGTGAGAAATTTAACGCTGAAGCAATAAGCTTATTTAACGCCCTTAACCAACTTCATCCTTTTAGAGAAGGCAATGGACGTACACAACGGGTCTTTTTTGAAAAGCTTGCTCAAGCAGCAGGGCATCAGCTTGACTTTTCACTTGTTACAAAAGAACGCATGATGCTCGCCAGTGTTGCTGTAGCAGAAAATGGTGATCTAGAACCAATGCAACATCTGTTTGAAGATATCTCTAATCCCAATAAAATACTTCTTTTAAAGGAATTCATGAGCAACATGAAAGAACTTGGGCGCAATGTTAATGATCGTCCTGTTATGGTTGCAAAAGAAGGTGAAACTTACACGGGCACCTATAGGGGTGCTGGTTATGATAGCTTTGCTTTCAATGTGAAAGGCGCTTACATCATCGGCAATAAAGAACAACTCACACCAGAACAACTCAAAACATTAAAACCCGGTGATAGATTTACTTTTACCGTTCCCAAAACAAAAGCGCTTGAAAGCATTCTCATTCCAGAAGAAAGATTAGCCCCTTTGACAGAAAATGAAACGGCCCAAATGGTTGCAGAAGATTCTTGTGTCCACGCAAGCCTAAAACAGGTCCAGCAATTGTCAAAAATTGTTTATGGTAGTACAAAAACATTAGACAAACAGATGGTAGAAATCATCAAAAATCCAAACTTAGGCCAACCGCTCGCCAACCAGATTGAAAGAGCACCGCACTCTATTTCTCATCTTGCCGGTTTCAGTTTATGTGGACTACAAAATCAGGCACGTGCAAACGCTAAAAATCATCTTGAGATGCTCTGTACTGCCGTTGTAAATTTTGCCCATGCAGTGAGACATGCTGAAAAGGAAATTACGCAAGAACATGCAACAGAACAAAGTCGCCTTGCAAAAATGGTAGAAATGCCAAGTCAAAGCTTGCAAAACCTCTTCGCCTTGCCAAAAGAATTACAACAAGAAGCTTTAGCAAAAAATCCTTTATGTCAAAAAGAGCTCAGCAACTTTGTAAAAAAGATCAACACCCGTCTCTCACCAAATGAACATAAAGCAGTTCAAAATAATGATTATGAAACATTGGCTCAAAGCATTGGTGTATCAGAAAATAAAGCCAAACAAATTACACAAATTATTAAGCAAACCAAAGAAGTACACCAGCAAGCACAAGTATGCACAATGCACCGTTCCAAAGCATTCGCTATGGCCTGCTAAGAATAGACAAAACCTTCCTCCTTAATGAGAAAGGCTCATAAGCGAAAACTGTTTGGCGTTATCTGCACCTTTGCAAAAAGAGATGAGAGTTCATATCACACACCTAGAAAAGAGCATTTCGCAACATATTCTGACAGAATTGAAAGTAAAATACAATGAAATATACCAAAACACAAATGGTACTCATTTTAACACCGATCGCTTTAGGTGCTTTAACGATATTCCTTGTCCCTCATTTTTTATTGTTTATAACAAATGGACTAAAAAGCGATCAAATTTATTGGACTCTTCGTTCTGAGCCTTTATTAGTCTTAGCACTAACGGCTGCTGTTTCATTGTTGTATAGTCTCTCGCAAAAACTACACCTGCGTAAAATGATCACTTTTGTCTCCGTTGTCTTTTTTGGAACAACCGCTCTTTACTATATTGGTGGTGAAATAAAACGTTTAAGTCCCTATGTTGGCCAACAAGGAATAACATGGGGCTATGCTCTTCAATTCATGGACCCCATGGTTGTTTTTGGCATCATCATTGGTGTTTTTTTTTCCATCATTCAATTCGTAACAACCCTTCCCCCTAAAAGTAAGGTCAAGCGTGCAAAAAAAGGTATTTTTGGTGAGGCCGCTTGGATGAATTTAAGAGAAGCAGCAAAAATCTTTCCTGCCAATGGGCAAATTGTTGTGGGTGAAAGATACCGTGTCGATCAAGATAATGTGTGCAACATTCCCTTTGCACCTGGCAATAAAACAACATGGGGAAAGGGTGGAACAGCCCCTTTGCTAACCTTTAATCTTGATTTTGGTTCAACTCATATGATCTTTTTTGCTGGTTCTGGTGGCTATAAAACAACAAGTACAGTAGTTCCCACGTGTTTAACCTATCCAGGGTCTATTATTTGTCTTGATCCTTCAACAGAAGTTGCCCCAATGGTCAAATTTGCGCGTCAAAAAATGGGAAATAGAAATGTCATTGTTCTCGATCCCAACTCATTGTTAACAAAAAACTTTAATGTCATCGATTGGCTTTTAGATGACAGCGTACCACGCACACAACGCGAAGCAAATATTGTAAGCTTTTCAAAGTTGCTTCTTACAGATAAAAAATCAGATAATTCTTCAGCGGAATATTTCTCAACACAAGCCCATAATCTATTAACGGCTCTTCTTGCTCATGTTGTATTTTCTGATGAATATGAAGACAGCGAGCGCAATTTAAAAACATTGCGTGGTATTCTCTCTCAATCAGAAACAGCTGTTGTTAATCAATTACGCATGATTCAAGAAACAACACCTTCTCCTTTTATTCGTGAAATGGTTGGTATTTTTACAGAAATGGCAGAGCAAACCTTTTCAGGGGTTTATACCACCGCCTCAAAAGACACCCAATGGCTTTCTTTATCCAATTATGCAGATCTTGTCTGCGGAGATGATTTTTTTTCCTCAGATATTACCAATGGCAATACAGATGTTTTTCTCAATCTCCCCGCAAGCATTTTAAACAGTTATCCAGCTATTGGACGTGTGATTATTGGCGCCTTTCTCAATGCCATGGTTACAGCAGACGGTAACTATAAAAAGCGTGTTTTATTTGTCTTAGATGAAGTTGATCTTTTAGGCTATATGAATATTTTAGAAGAAGCCCGCGACCGTGGACGTAAATACGGTACATCCTTGATGCTCTTCTATCAATCCTCTGGCCAGTTGGTCAACCACTTTGGAGAAGCAGGAGCACGTTCATGGTTTGAAAGTTGTTCCTTTGTCAGCTATGCTGCCATTAAAGATCTCCAAACTGCCAAAGACATTTCAGAACGCTGTGGCCAAATGACCGTTGAAGTAACCGGAACAAACAAATCAAGAGGTTTATCTTTAGGAAAGAGTTCATACAACGTCAATTACCAACAAAGAGCCCTGATTTTACCCCACGAAGTTATTCAAGAAATGCGTCAAGATGAACAAATTATTCTGATGCAAGGACAACCCCCTTTACGTTGTGGTCGAGCGATCTATTTTAGAAGAAAAGAAATGTTAGCCGCAGCTGCAAAAAACCGCTTTGCTCCACAAAAGAAAAACTAAAAAACACCCTCTAATGGAGGCAATGCATCAAAACAAAAACATCAAAGGATAAAAGCAGAGATTCTATCTCATAAAAGCCTATAAAGAAGGAATTCCCGCTTGATACAACAAGAAAAATATGGGGAAAAGTCTTTAAATGATGGTATTATGCCTGTGCTTACCAATGCCAATTTTCTTTATAAAGCACTCTCCTCATCTCCAAATAATAAATACCAATCATATCTATGCCTTGAGAATCCTATCAGGAAACTTTTGAAGGCACCGCTTTTATAGGGAAATTTTTCTACAAAAAAATTAAAAGACAATATGCATGAAAACAACCCAAATGAACCATTCTCTCTCAGTAAAAGAAAAAAATGCCAAGATAAAGATTGATACACTCAAAAACACCTACGAATTTGAGGGATTTTTTCCTCACCCAAGTCTCAACATCTCAAAACAATATGCGTGGGGGATTTTCAAACAAAAAGTTTAACACACTCTCATAGATAATGTAACATTATAAGGAATGTAACAATGCCCAAAGCAAAAGAAAAAACAAAAGGGATTCCCTCACCCCATAATTATATCTATCTTGGTACCCAAATTCTCAAAAATAGATATGGAGAAACAGATTTAAAACGTTTTCTGGAAAAATGCTCACATGATAGGCAAAAAGCCATGATCAATCTGCGTGCAGAACCCCTGCCAGAATATTTTAATTCAACTTATCTATGCCATATCCACCAACAATTGTTTAAAAATACCTTTGTATGGGCTGGACATCTGCGCCATATCCCCTTCGCATTTACAGACGATAGCATTGCCGCCATGCCAGAAATGAAAAGAATGGAATGGGGCAATAATTTTGCAACCGGTGAAGAAATCCCTGAACTCTTACAAAAATTAGATCAAACGCTTGCCGAAAAAGACAATTTGCAAGGCTTAACACGCGAAGAATTTGTCAAGGAAGCAACGAGTCTATTTTATTCTCTTCACAAAATCCACCCATTCATAGATGGCAATGAGCACACAGAACAAGTCTTTTTTGAAAATCTTGCCAAAGCTGCAGGACATCAGCTTGACTTTTCGCTTGTCACACAAAAACGTATGATGGCTGCCTGTAGCGAAGCAATGCAATATAGCAATACACAACTGTTGAAAGATCTTTTTGAGGATATCTCCAATCCCCCCAAAATACGTCTTTTAAAAGAATTTATGGACCACGTAAACAATACGGGACGCAACGTGGATGATCGCCTTGTTATGGCAACAAAGGCAGGAGAAACCTATATAGGAACTTATAAAGGTTGTTATTCAGAAAGTTTTATACTCGATATGCAAGGAACTTACATCATTGGTAGCAAAGATGATCTCACACCAGAACGATTAAAAACATTAAAACCTGGTGATATCATTACCTTTACCGCCCCCAACAGCAAAGAGCTTGAAAACACGCTTATTCCAAAAGAAACATTAGCGCCTCTCACAAAAAGTGAATGTGCCAAAACAGTTGCGCTAGATAGTTACGTTCTCAAAGCTCAAAAGCAAGTCCGAGCTTACGCAAAAACTGTTTATGGTGACGCAAACGTATTAAACGAACAGATAGAAGAGATTATTAAAAATCCAGAATTCGGCAGACAGTTTGCTAATCAGATTAAACAGGCACCGCACTCTGTTTCTCCTCTTGCAGGTTTTAGTATATGCGGTCTACAAAATCCGGCACGTGTACACGCTCGAAATTATCTTGATGTGTTCTCTCTTGCAATTGAGAATTATGTGTATACTGTAGAAGCTACCTATAATATAGTCACTCGAGACCATAAAATTAAACAAGAACGCCTTGGAAAAGCGGTAGAGAATCCCAGTCAAAACTTGCAAAATATTTTTGCTTTATCACCGGAAAAACAAAGAGAAATCTTGTCTCAATCTCCTCAATTATACCAAGAGCTCCGTACTTTTATAAACAGTTTAGAACATCGTCTCTCATCAAACGAATGTAGTGCGATCACAAACAAAGATTATGAAACACTTGCACAAAGTATTGGTATATCAGAACAGAAAGCACGAGAAATTACCGACATTGTTCAAAAAGCAAGGAACGCTCATAGCCAATTCTACACACGCACACAAAATCGTTCAAATACACTTGCTATGGCCAACTAAAAAATATGAAACTTTGTTTTTTTGTTTTAAACACCTATGTGGAAGAGATATTTTAATATTCTTATCATACATGCAAAAAACAGACTACTTAAGCGCCCTACCACCAATTTTGCACATAGCATATACACCATATCCAAAGCAATTGGACAGGATAATTGTTAATTCCTTTTAAACGTCATGATTACTACTGACGAAAGCTACAAAAGCCTATTTTATTTGTCTTAGATGGAGTCGATTTTCGTGGTTATATGAATATTTTAAAAAGAGCACTCATTTTACCCCACAAAGTTATCCGAGAAATGCGTCAAGATGAACAAATTATTCTGATGCAAGGCTCCCCTTCGCGATGTGGTTGAGCCATCTATTTCAGAAGGAAAGAAATGTTAGCCGCAGCTACAAAACACCACTTTACCCCACAAAAGAAAAACTACCCTCCATGATGCGATATTGACAAAAAATAACCGCCCGCATACAAGAAAAACAGGTTCAAAAAATCCATGATTTTTCTTTTTATATTTTCTGTTTTATATTTTGTGCATCGTTTTATCAGCTTTATCAGCGCCCATGGTCTTTAAAAAGTCTTTATAAAAACGCCCATACACCCAACCAATAGCGACACTAATATCTCCACTTGGAAAAGGAACCCATTTCTACAAAGTTTTTCATCTATAATTTATATAATAAATTGATTTATAAATGATAATTTATATTTTTTTGTTAAATAAGAGACTAAATAGCGTAAGATTCTCTCATCTTAAATCTGTTCCATGTCGTGTTGCATCAATCAAAACTCTGTCGCCTGCATGTCACAAGCGAGAGCCTCATGTAGAGTAAAACTGTACAAGAAAGGCATACCTTTTTATGAACCGTCTCTAAGGCCCAAGGTCTTGTCCGAAACATTAGGCACTCAAAGTATCTGAGGATACTGGCTTCTTTATGAAGCGTAAAAATGGGAAAGCTCAATAGATTTTATACACTTCATGGGGGGCTTTAACGTTGTACTATTTATGAGCACCGTCGCCAAATGGGTGTGTTAAAAGATGTCTCTTTAAAACAAGCCCGTGAATTAGCACCCCAATGGTATTCTGTTTTACGTCAAGGGCGTTCCTCCATTAAAGAACATAATCAACAAAAGATTTGCCTTTGAGACAAGAAGTTCTCAAAACACCCACACGACAAACATCGATTTTCTCCCTCCCCCCCAAAAAACATCCAAGATATACACCAAAATGAATAAATCATTCTTATACAAGCTTTTCCCCCTTTACGATATCATAAAGTGTTCTATTTTAATGATAAAGTGCTGAAAAAGGCTTTTCTCCCCAACCAAAGAAAAGTTTTTATTCTCTTATGGGTCTTAAATCTTAAAGCAGCGCATACAATAAGAGCAACAACACAAAGTAAAAAACATTTTGTTGCAAAAATACACAAAAAAGATGTTCGTATGGCAAGATATTCATATGGAGCAATAAAAAAAATATAATGGAGAAAAATTTTTGATGACTGCTTTTGCCCATAGATTCACCAATCTGAGAGCTGTGTATGAAAAGTACCAGCACCATCCACTAACCAAGAGCGATTACACCCGCTATATCCACGCCCCTCATCAAAGCGCTCTTGCAAACAACTTTGTTAAAGGAAAAAACAACAATTTTAAGCAACATTTTTCTTTTTGACCTCTTCCTTACACCTCAAAAAACGAAGATTTTACCCAGAGTCAATTTTATAGAAAATCCATTTTCTGACCACTCATGGGCTTCATATCAGCGCCCTAAATACCAGCATTTTACAGTACAAGATAATAAACAAAGGAAACATCAGAAAAGCTTTTCAAAAGCATCACAAAACGATTGATACAACATCCATACACTGAAGGGAAAAACACTCCCTCTCATAACACCCAAAATCTCAAAAGAATACGCGAAGGGGAATTTTTCACATGCAGCGTTTAAGACGCTCATCAACCACCACCCTACCTACTTAGGAGAGATTACATGTTAGAGCAAAATTATCTATATAAAGGAACCAAAACACTCAAAAATAAATATGGCATCAAAGACCCTAAAAAACTGTATCAACGCAGTACCCATGATGTCACTAAAGCAGCCGTCAATTTTCGCCATGAACCACCCCCACAAAAATTTGATGCTTCCTATCTAAAACTAATCCACTGGAGCCTCTTCTACAAAACTTTTGAATGGGCTGGAAAAACCCGTGATACATCCTTTACATTTGAAGATGGCACCACTGCCCATATGCCGGCGATGCGTCCCAAAGCCTATGAAATTCCTTTTGCTATTGGACCGCAGATTCAAAAAGAACTAAAACAACTCGAAAAAACACTTAATGAAAAGAACAATTTAAAAGGTTTATTGCGCCAAGAATTTGCTGAAAGTGCCGCTGAAGTTTTTATGGCGCTCGAGCACGCACATCCTTTTAGAAAAGGCAATGGGCGCGTAAATCGAATGTTTATGGAAAAACTTGGACAAGCAGCAGGGCATACCATTGACTTTTCTTTCATCACAAAAGAACGTATGGCAGTAGCTTGTATTGAAGCCATGCAATATGGCAATCCCCAACCAATGAAAGATCTTTTTGAAGATATCACCCATCCGCAAAAATCCCTTGTTTTAAAAGAATTCATCTCCCAAATGAGAAACGCTGGACTGGATGAAATTAACGATCGTGTTGTTGTTGCAGCAAAGGAAGATGTAACCTATGAAGGCGTCTTTAGAGGTTTTTCAGCAGAAGGTTTTGTCATGGAAATAGAAGGGGCTTTCGTCGTCGGACACAAAGATGATCTCACCCCAGAACTCGTCAAAACATTACAAAACGGTGCCCGCTTCTGCTTTCAAAAAACCAATGTTCAAAGCTTAAAAGAAACACTGATCCCAAAAGAAACTTTAGCCCCTCTTACCCATGAAGAGTTATTCACAAGGATTTCAAATGACGCTTATGTTGAAGGGAGCCGAAAAGAAATCGAAAATTTATCAAAGACTGTTTATGGTAAAACCCAGGCCTTAAAGACAACATTAGATATCATAACGGCAGCTCCAAACTTAGGAAATCAGTTTGCCGATGAAACTTTACAAAACCCTCAATCAATTTCTAAATTTGCTGGGAGTAAAATACTTGGCATGAAAAGTTCAAATCGCAGACAAGCCGAACAGGCTGTTCCACAACTCAGCCAAGCCCTTAAAAATTATGGCGCAATAACACAACAAACAAAAGATGCAATTCTAGAGCAACACCAAAGAGAACAAAATCGCCTGAACCACACTGTCGAAAAACCTGGAAAAAATTTACAAAACCTTTTTGCCTTACCAGAAGAACAACAAAGGGAAGCTTTATTCCATTCTCGTTCACTGCGACAAGAACTCCATACCTTTTCACGACAACTACACAATCGTCTATCCTCAGAAGATCGTAAAGCCATACAAGAAAAAGATTATACCAGACTAGCTTGCCTCCTTGGGACATCGGAAAGCAAAGCAAAAGAAATTGCGAATACTGTAAAGAACACCCAAGAAGCACAATGCCAAGCTCGCAGCTTGAAAGTTAGTCGTTCCTCATCGCTGGCTCTTACCGGCTAAAAACGCGTGAACTTTTGCCTTCCAACAGAACTCTTTATACCAATCATTTTATCTCCATTACGCCCACCAATTGTTTTAAAATGTTACAAAAGATAGTCCTAAAAATGAATCCTGTAATCTACTATAACTTATTGATAATATTTCATAAAAAAACTGTATAAAAGACATAAATGTCCATTACATATCAATATGGATAGCGCGAAGTCTTTGGAGACCATTCAGTTTGATATTCTTCTTTTGTCTTAAAAAATATCAAAAAGTGGGAAATGCGCCAAAGAGGTTTTCTAAAAATATTGAAAGGAAACAGCCATGAAAAAAAGTCACCCAAGCCCTTCTACCAATGTAGAGGAACTAAGACAACAAATTGACCAACAAAACCTAGAAGCTTCTAATGTAGAAGACCTCTACGCAAAGGTTAATAAACCACCTAAAGAACAGCGCACCTCACCTCAATATACACTTCAACAACCACCAGAAACGGTTTATGCTCCCAAAAAGCCACTTGACCAACAAAACCTAGGAGCTTCTAATGTAGGAGACCTCTACGCAAGGGTTAATAAGCCACCCAAAGAACAGCGCACCTCACCTCAATATACACTTCAACAACCATCAGAAACGGCCTATGCTCCCCAAAAGCCACTAGGAAATCCCTATGATAGACTTGGTGAAAGACCAAGTGATGGGCGACGCACCGCCAAACTCGTAAACCCCTATTCAATAACGGATTTGGCAGCACAAGGTTGGCAAACACCCTACGACACAGTTGGTGAAGGTGCACAGGGTGGACGACATCCCCAAGAACCAGAACATCTCTATGCAGAGCTTGAAGTTGGTGAAAATGGTAGGCACTCTCCCCAAAGACCACTCGAATCCGTCTATGCAACGGTTGGCATGGGAGCTGAAGGCGGGCAAGAATCTGAACAACTAGAAAATCCCATCTATCAAGGCGTTGGCGGAGGCAGAATCTCCCCTCCCAGAACCCCAAAAGATGTGGTTACAACAAAGCTTTTAACAAGCGTAGACTTTCAATATGGTGTAAGAGAAACGCAAGAATGGTGCAGAGTTGTTTATGGTAACGAACATGCTTTGAATCAACAACTGGCTAAGATTCTTGACGACCCTCAAAATGCAGAAAAAGTCTTATGGAGCCTTGCAGAAAATCCTGAAAGCGCTGGTAAGCTTGCAGGTCACAAAATACTTGGTGTAAAATCTCTAAGCCGCAGAGAAGCTGAAGATGGTTTTCGTCCTCTTTGCTCAGCTCTTGAGAGACATATACATAATACACAAAAGCTCCATAAAAAGTTTACACGGGAGCATGAAAGAGAAAGAGGTCAAAGACAAGAAAGTCCAGAAAGAGATACAGAAGACAGACATTACCACCATCATCATCGTCATGCAAGAGGACAAGAACAAAATAGTCCAGAGCCCAGCCCACAACAACAAAGACATGAAGAAAAAGGAATGGCTTTTGCCATGTAAGGGGAGCATAAACATAAAAACAGATAGTTTTTGTTTTTCATGTAATCTTTTTTTCAGTGAGTTTCTTGGTGCAAATCATTTTATCGTGATTGCACCAAGAATTGTTTTAAAATATTACAAAAAATAGTCCTAAAAATGGATTCTGTAATTTATTATAACTTATTGATAATATTTCATAAAAAAACTGTATAAAAGACATAAATGTTCATTACATATCAATATGAATAGCGCAAAATCTTTGGAGGTCATTCGGTTGGATATCTTCCTTTATATCAAAGTTATCAAAACTAAAAGTGGGGAATGCACCAAAGAGGTTTTCTAAAAATATTGAAAGGAAATATGTATGAAAAAACATCATCCACATCCTTCTGCAAATCCAGAAGCCCTCTATGCAAAAATTAATAAACCAACTAGAGGAAACCAGCGCGGACCAACCCCAGAAGAGGAAGTTCTATACGCATCCGTTAGCAGTGTTTCTCCTTCAAGAGGGAGACATCCTGATCGGGGAAGAGAAAATCCTGAAACCGATTACACAGAGGTTGCTCCCCCAAAACGCGAAGCTGAGGTTACATACGCATCCGTTAGCAGTATTTCTCCTTCAAGAGGTAAACATCAAAGGACAGAAAATCCTGAAACTGACTATACAGAGGTTTCTCCACAACAAAAAGGAAGATCATCTTCACCTTCTCTCACAACTGATCAAAAGAGTGTAATGCTTTTAAAAAATCCACAGGTCCAAGCACGTGCAGAAGAGGTCATACATTGGAGTAAAATTGTTTATGGCAATGATACAATTTTCCAAAAACATTTGCAAAGCATACTTACAGATCCCAATAAAGGAAAAGAGCTTTCAGATCAACTTGCTGAAGATCCTGAGTCTATACATAAGCTTGCGGGCCGTACCGCACTTGGACTAAAAAGTCAAACACGCAAAGAAGCTGAAGAGGGTTTTAAATCGCTTGTTGACGCCATTGATGATTATACAAAGGCTGTAGAAAGAGCCACAGAGAGGCTATCGCAAACCCCTCTAGCGGAACAAAGACGCCGTCAAGAAAATTCTCAGCAAGTTGAGAGACACCATCATCATCATCGTCATCACGCAAGAGGACAAGAACAAAATAGTTCAGAGCACAGCCCTCAAAGACAAAGACAAGGAGAAAAAGGAATGGCTTTTGCCATGTAAGGGGGCATAAACATAAAAACAGATAGTTTTTGTTTTTCATGTAATCTTTTTTTCAGTGAGTTTCTTGGCGCAAATCGTTTCATCGCGATTGCGCCAAGAATTGTTTTAGAATGTTACAAAAAATAGTCCTAAAAATGGTGCCTGTAATTCACGATAACTATTGATAACTTATTGATAATATTTCACAAAAAAACTGTATAAAAGACACAAATGTCCATTAAGCTGATTGCAAATAGCGCAGATCTTTGGAAGCTCATTCAGCTCGATATTTCTTTTGTCTCAAAGCGATCCAAGCATAAAAGGCAAGAATGCACCAAAGAGGTTTTCTAAAACAATTTTTGAAAGGAAACATGCATGAAAAAAAAACACCCTCATCCTTTTCCATCCTCTTCAATACAAGAACTTATAAAGCTCTATGAACAAGCGGCGGCAGAAGTCTCAGGCGCAGCCCCCCTTCCTAAAGAAACACCTTCAAAAAGCAAAAGACTATCATCCATACCGGAAGAAGATGAGGAAAGACAATCTCTTTTAAGAGAAGAAACTGTACATGCATCAACAAATCGAACAGCCTCGTTAACAAGAGGCGGCTCTACCAAAAGGCAGCAAAAACCTGAAACGACACACTCAACAGTTACTTCACAAATTACCCAAAGGACAACAAGAGTTCTCTCAGAGGAAGAAATCATTCTATTTCTTCCACACCATTCATTGGTTAAAACATATCGAGAGGAAATCCAACATTTATCCGCAAAAGCCTATGGCAATCCAAATATTTTGCAAGAAAAAATGCAGGAAATTCAAAAAAATCCTGCTGCAGGAGAGGAGCTCTCATGGCGCATGGCAGCATATCCTGAAAGTCTTGCTAAACTTTCCGGCACCAGCATGTTGGGCTTTAAAAATCGAGCACGTAGACAAGCGGAAGAGAGTTATTCCGCTCTCAGTGTCACTGTTGATTGTTATACAGAAGCTGTAAAACAGGCAAGAGAGAGCCTCGTACAATCTCCAGAGCAAGAACTCAAAAACTATGAACGCTTCATGGGGAAGGAAGCCGTCGCTAAACTTCTGCAAAAACCAAATCATCGTGAAAAAGAAACTCTTTCAGAGACAGAAATTTCTACCCAAATTCAACAACATTCAAAAGTCAAAAGACACCTCGCCCAAATCCAATATTGGTGTAAAGTTGTTTTTGGGAACGAAAACATTTTGCAATCACAAACAGAAGAGCTTTTCCAAAACCCTGAAACAATAGAAGCACTCGCACAGCAACTTGTCGGAAATCCTCAATCTTTTCACAAGTACGCTGGTCATAACTTTTGTGGCTTTAAAAATAAAGCACGCAGACATGCTGAAACGGGTCTTTCTCACCTCATTGACGCCGCTGACAATTATGCAACAGCTGTAACACAAGTAAGAGAGAGCCTTTCAAAAACTCAGCAGGCAAAACAAGAACACAATGAAGCACCTTCTGACAGAGCGCAAAATTTGCATCAACAACAAAGCGTCTCACAGTCTGCTCAACGCGTTGAGCTTTCAACAGTAACGCATGAAGGAGCAACAACCTCTACTCAACAAAGAGAAACAGATGTTCGTCCTCGCAAAACTGCCGCCCCAAAAGCGATGGCTTTTGCCAGCTAAACAGACATAAGTTTTCACGTTGAATCTAACGTCTTGGCGCAACACAGGAAAGAGGTATTTGCGCCAAGAAAGAGAGAAAAATTGAAACAAAATTTATTTTTCTGTCCCTTAACCCAAACACTGAGAAAATAATCTTTAGAGAATGATTATGATCTGAACCATAAGAGTCAAATCGTGCGAGACCATTCAGTTTCATATCCTCTCTCATAAAAGCAAATGAAAAAGCATAAAACAGAATAAAAACCAACGTACATTTTTAAATAGTATTTAAAAACAATATTGGAAGAGTTTGAAAGGAACATGTATGAAAAAAAGAAATCCCTCCCCTTTTATCACCGAAATGATGGAAAAATTTCAACAACAGGCTGAACAATCCCCTACCAGAACCCCTCCTTCCCAAGTTTCTCAAAGTTTGCCAAAAGCAACTGTAGAAAAACGCCCAGAAAATTTATCCCCCCACCCAAAAGTTGCTCCACCACCACCCCCTCGTATGAAAAGCTCAGTGCAAACCAACACAATGTCTCCTAACGCCAAAAACCAAGAGACGCCTCCCCCACAAAAAAAAGCAGCTCCACCAAAACCTCCGCGTGCAAAAGAGAGGCAACAACATAAACAAACAGTTCAAGAGTCCCCCTTCCTACAGACAAAAGTGGCTCCACCCCCTCCTCCACGCATGAGAGAAAAAACACAAACCGGCACAACAATCTACAACTCAAAAATCCAAGAAAACTCCTCTCCGCACACAAAAGCAGCTCCACAAAGACCTCCACGTGCAAAAGAGAGACAACAACATAAACCGACAGTTCAAGAGTCCCCCCCCCTACAGACAAAAGTGACTCCGCCCCCTCCTCCACGCATGAGAGAAAAAACACAAGCCGACGCAAAAATCCTCAACTCAAAAATCCAAGAACACTCCTCTCCGCACACAAAAGCAGCTCCACAAAGACCTCCACGCGCAAAAGATAAGCAACAAAACAAAACAACAGCTCAAGAGGGAGAACATCTCTATGCAACGCCTGCTCCGCCCCTTCCCCCACGCATGAGAGAAAGAGTACAAAATGGCACAAAAATCCAAAATCCTGAAACACACGAACCAAGTGTTAGACCCAAAACACTATCACATATGAAAGTCAGGCAGCAAAGCAGTTCATCATCACAAGACAGTGGAACATATGCCGTCCCGCCTTCAAGAAAACCGCACCGTATAGAAAACAGAAAACAAAGCGATACTGTCGTCCAAAAGCCTGCCTCTCCACACACAGCAATTGAACAACCAAAACCGTCTCACGAACAAAAACCATCTATTAATACAATGGAAAGAGAGCTATTGCTCGTAGCATATCAAGAAGAGATACGATTTTTGTGCAAAAAGGTTTATGGCGACCGACTTATTTTAGAAGAAAAAATAGCAGAAATCAAAGAAAACCCCGATATGGGAGAACAACTCTTATGGGATGTTACAGAACAGCCTAAGTCTATTTCTAAGCTTGCTGGTAGAAAAGTTCTTGGCATAAAAAATCATGCGCGCAAACAAGCTGAAGAAGCTCTTCCCACCCTATGTGCTGCCATTAACGGTTATGTGTATACTTCAAAATATACAAAAAGTGAAAATATTTTACAAGGTTCTCACACGGAACAACAACATCAGCGACAAGCACAAGAGGAAGAGCTAACAAATCAACATTTACAAAATCCGCTCAATTCAGAAAAGAAAATACAGCCTCTCTCAAATGAGGAAATTGCCCGCAGAGTTCAAAAAGATCCATCGGTTCAATATGGTCAAAGAGAGATCCAATATTGGTGCCAAATTGTTTATAAGGATCCATTTATTTTGCAATATAGAATAGAAGATATGCAAAAAATTCCAGAGATGGGAGAAGAGCTTGTATTTCAAATTGAAAAGGATTGTACATCTGTTTCTCCGCTTGCTGGTAGACAAGTCCTTGGCATAAAAAATGGAGCACGCAAAGCTGCTGAAGAAAATCTTCCTACTCTTTGTACCGCCATTAAGGATTATGCTGAAACTGTAAAACAGTTAAGAGAAGGCATTGTGCAAAACCATCAGGAAGAACAACAAAAACGTCATCAACCACCTACCGATCTCGATAAAAAGTTGCAACAGCAGCAAAGCTTATCGCAGCCCCCAAAGCTGCCTGAACGCTCAACAGCAAAGCGGCATCAAGAAGTTGCAGAAACTTCTAGACAGGAAGACCAGCCGCATGTTCGACCGCACAGAGCCGAAACATCAAAAGCAATGGCTTTGTCGTGACAGTCTAATCATCGTTGGCTTTTCATCCAAAACTTTGGTGCAATTATCTTGCCAAGATTGCACCAAAGACGGTGTATGAAATACAGAAAATTTTGAATAAGACACCCCATTATTTTACAGAATTCATTGATAAAATTTCACGATAATACTTTATAAAAATTACAAACTTTAACTTTGTTCCATGCGAATAAGGTCAATTTTTTCAATCATTCAAATAGGCATTCTTCTTTGAAGAAAACACTATGAAAATAACATAAGGCAAAAAATGTAAACAAAAAAAATCAAAAAATAATGTTACCATTTGAAAGGAAATATGCATGAAAGAAAACACAGAACATTGTGCCTCCTCTACACAGGAAGAATTGCAAGAACAACACTCTGTAATTAATGCAGCCATTTCAAAGCAAATCAATGAAGAAGCGCAAAATTTTTTCTACCCCAATAGCAAAGTGCTTAAAAATAAATACCGCATCAAAGATAAAGAAATATTAAAAGAATGCTGTTCTAATGATGTAAAAAAAGAAATGATAAAACTGCACCAAGAACCTCTACCAGAGCAGTTTAATGCCTCTTATCTAAAATACCTTCATCAAGGCCTCTTTTCCCGTGCATTTGAATGGGCCGGACAAACACGCGAAGAGCCTTTTACATTTGAAGATGGCACTGTTGCTTCTATGCCCATTTTGAAAAGAAAAGAATTTACAAAACCTTTTGCGATTGGCAGAAAAATACAGGAGGGACTAGAAAAGTTAGATAAAACGCTTGCTGAAAAGAATAATTTACAAGGCTTAACGCGCGAAGAATTCGTTGAACAAGCAGCTAGTATAATGATAGATTTGCACCACTTGCATCCTTTCAGAGAGGGCAATAGGCGCACAAAGAGACTGTTTGTTGAAAAACTCTCTCAAGCAGCAGGACATGAGCTAGATTTTTCTCTTGTGAGCAAAAAACGTAAAGACTTTGTCCGCGCCGCTGCCATGGAACATGGCAACCCAGAGCCTATGAAGCATCTGCTTGAAGATATCTCAAATCCAGAAAAATTGCTCCTCTTACGAGAATTCACCAACTCTATGAGAGAGCTTGGATTGGATGAAAAAAATTATCATCTCGCTGTCGTTGCAAAAGAAGGAGAAACCTATCATGGTACCTATAGAGGCAGTGGACCCAATGGCTTCATGCTTGATGCCAACGGGATTTTCATCTTGGGAAATAAAAAAGATCTCACCCCAGAGCAAATACAGACATTAAAAATCGGTGATGCCCTCTCCTTTACAGCACAAAAAGTTCAAAACCCAGAAAAAAACCAGCAAAAAACATTGCTTCCAGAAGAAAAAAGAGCCACTCTTAAAAACGATGAAATAACTGAAAAGAGCAAAGACAACGCATCCATTCAAACAAAGAAAAAAGAACAAGCCCATTTTTCACCGTGGATTGTCCCTCATGCTTTACATGACAGCGTTGAAGTTATGCCCCAAAGTTTGCAAGAACAAGAAAAAGAACAAATGGCACAACCAATTGCTCAATCGGCTTCCGCTATGAGGCAAATGCAAAAAGATTTTCAAAAAAACATTTTACAGAGCAGTAATACAGCGACAAATAATCCAATATCTGTCAAAATGACAAAGGAAACACGCTCTGATCATCAAGAAAGAACAAAACAACCCCAAAAAAAATCAATGGCATACTGGGATACTGGTACAAGAAAAACGGACACCGTCCCTCTCACCTTACAGGAGAAACTATCATCACTGCCTGAAACCGAAGAAAATAAGACAATACATCGTAATTTCTTTTATCCCAATAGTATCACCTTAAAGAATAAATATGGAATAAAAGACTATGGAAAATTAAAAGTGCAATGTGCCCATGATACAACAAAAGCAATCATTCATCTGCGCCAAGAAGCGCCACCACAAAAACTAACCTCCACATATCTCCAATATATTCATCACACCCTATTTAAAAATACTTTTGAATGGGCCGGACAAACACGCGAAAAACCATTTACATTTGAAGATGGTACCGTTGCTTATATGCCAATGATGAAAAAAGCTGGTATTTCTTTTGCCTCAGCAAAACAGATACAGGAGGGTCTAGAAAATTTAGATAAAATACTTGCAGAAACGAATAGTTTAAAAGGCTTAACCCGCGAAACATTTGTTGAACATGTCACTGAAATGTTGATACAGCTCAACTATACACATCCTTTCAGAGAAGGCAATGGACGCACGCAACGAATGTTTTTTGAAAAACTTGGGCAAGTTGCTGGCCACACACTCGACTTTTCTCTTGTAACAGAAAAACGTATGAATCTTGCCAGCATTGCATCGCTAAAACATAACGATAAAGAAGAAATGAAACATCTGCTTGAAGATATTTCAAATCCAGAAAAAACACTTATTTTAAAAGAATTCATGGACAGCATGAAACATATCGGGCTTGAGAGTATTCATCATTATCTTATTATAACAGCAAAAGAAGGTCATACCTATAAAGGCTTTTACAGAGGCAGTGGACCCAATGGCTTTATGCTTGATGCTAACGGAATTTTCATCTTGGGAAATAAAAAAGATCTCACCCCAGAGCAAATACAGACATTAAAAATCGGTGACGCCCTCTCCTTTAAAGCACCAAAAATTCAAAACCAGCAAGAAGTGCTTATCCCCGCACAAACAATAGCCCCCCTTACCAACAATGAAATTGCCACAAGGATAAAAAACAACGCATCCATTCAAGCAAGAAGAAAAGAAATAGAAACTTTGTGCCAAATCATTTATGGCAATCGTCATATTTTGCGGGAAAGAATTGAGATGATCCATGAAAATCATACTGAAGGAGAACAACTCACCTATCAAATTACCACCTCTCCCCAATCGATTTCTAAGCTTTCTGGTAGCAATGTATTTGGCATCAAAAACAACGCGCGCGCCCATGCTGAAGAAAATATTTTGCCCCTCTGTAGAGCCATTGATCGTTATATCAATATTTCTAAACAAACAGAAAGAGACATTCTCCATACCCATCATGTAAAACAAAGGCGGTGTGAACAGTCGGTAGAAATGCCTAAGGCTTGGATGAAAAATCTCCTTTCCTTGTCAAAAGCACAACAGCAAGAAACTTTATCAAACTCTCCTGAATTAAGGGGAGAGATAAGGACTTATATCAAAAAAATCAATGAGCGCTTATCTTCAAATGAGCATGAAGTTATAAAAGAAAATAATCCTGAAAGACTTGCGAAGAGTCTTGGCACATCAACCATCAAAGCAAAAGAGATTATGGAAATAGTCAAGCAGATAAAAGAGATAGAACCGCATATACAACCCATGTATTTTTATAACCATAAATTCGATGAGCGCTTAGCACCAAACCAGTATCAATCTATCCAGCATCAATCTATAAAGAAAAATAATGAAAAAAAATGTTCCAACACCCTTGATAAAGAAGCAATTAAAGTGCAAAAAATGACAGAAATCGTCAATCAGAGTCCAAAAAGACAAGAAAATATTCAACCTCACAAAACGGAGCACACAAAAGAAATGGCAATGAATATCTAAAAGGTTTATAAACTTTAACTTTTTTGCCCCCTCTGGTAAAAATGATAGCCTTTACCCCCCTCTGCCTTCATCGGCAAATCAATTGCACCTCAACGAGAATGGAAACCATGAGAGAACAAATTGATCTTATTTCCTCAGATTTTATCCTCATCAACTGTGAAAAGAAACCTGAACAGGAAAAATGCTGTTGAAAGATCATGTCTTCCTATCCTCTTGTTTATGTAATCTCTAAAACGAAAAGGCAGCCAAATTTGGGGAGAATATAAAGCCGTAAAGATAAAAATAAATCACCAGCTTTACCATCACCTTTTAGCTCAGCCTTACGACTTTTTAAAACATCTAAAGCGCTGTTTTTTTAATAATGAATAAATAATGGAAATTGCGTATTGCTCCACGCTTTTATTTTATTTGCGTTCTTTAATAGGGTCACACCCCTCACATAAAACAGAACGGTATTGGGTTGCACTATTCACGACATCACACCATAAAGAGAAATTATCATTATATATCCCTACATATCCCTTCAAACTGTTATAATATCACTCGCATATTTCAGTTTGAAAAAGAAATTTTAATTATTTTATGGCAACAATAAAAATTTTAATGCAACAGTAAACAAGGAGCATAAAAAAGTCTTCAAGCACCATTGTTGACAGAAAGATAAACACCGTCGTAAAACGCTTTCAAAAAGTATCCTTGATTAGGATAGAGATCAGATTTTTACGATTTAAAACGCTTTATTTCTCCTGTCATCGCTTCTCTTTTACAACAAAGCTGATATATCTTTATGACATTGATTAAAAAAATTGCAACAGTTGCTTCCGGAACCCTCATGAGCCGTATTTTTGGCTTCGTACGCGAAATGCTTATGGCCGCAGCCCTAGGGACAGGTCCTGTTTCTGATGCCTTTAACGCTGCTTTTCGTTTTCCCAACACATTTCGTCGTTTTTTTGCTGAAGGTGCCTTTAACGCTGCTTTCATTCCTCTTTTTGCAAAAAAAATCACTGAAGAAGGTCACGAAACGGCATGCAAATTTGCAGAAGAAGTCTTTGGCGTTCTCTTTTCGCTGCTCTTACTGTTAACGATTGCGATGGAACTGAGTATGCCTTTTTTGGTACAAACCATTATTGCCCCAGGTTTTACCGAAGATGCAACAAAATTTAACGCTACAATTCACTTTACTGCAATCATGTTTCCCTATTTAACCTGCATGTCGCTTGCTGCCATGATGGGGGGCATGCTTAATGCGCTGCGACGCTATTTTATTGCCGCCATTGCCCCACTCTTTTTAAACATTATTTTGATTGGTGTGCTTGCCTATGCTTGGATCTATAAACTTGACGCTTGGCATATTGGCTTAAATCTCTCTTGGGGTGTATTGGCAGCAGGGCTTCTTCAGCTCACCTTAATTGCCCTTGCTTTGCGTCAAAGTGGAATGAAAATTTCCTTCCGCCAGCCCCATTTAAGTCCTAATGTTCGTAAGCTATTAACTTTAGCATTCCCAGCAGCCATCACAGGTGGCATCACGCAAATTAATTTGCTTATTAATACCAACATTGCTTCTAGTCAATCGGGTGCTGTCTCTTCTTTGATGTATGCTGATCGTCTTTATCAATTGCCTTTAGGCGTAATCGCCATTGCCGTTGCAACCGTTCTTTTACCAGAGTTAACACGTGCTTTGCGGAGCAAAAAGCATAAAGAAACCCACCATTTACAAAATCGCTCTATTGAATTAACATTGTTGTTAACACTTCCAGCATCCATCGCTTTTTTGCTGCTCTCCACTCCCATTGTCAGTTTGCTCTTTGAACGAGGACAATTTACCAGTCAATCAACACACCATGTTGCACAATTATTGGAGCTTTATGGACTAGGACTTCCAGCTTTTGTTCTTATTAAGGTCTTTATTCCTAATTTTTTTGCCCATGAAGATACCAAAACACCGATGATTTTTACAGGTATTTGCGTTTTCATCAATATCAGTCTCGCCTTAACATTATTTCCTATTCTATCTGCACGAGGCATTGTTATTGCTGAAATTACCTCTGGATGGGCCAACACCCTTTTGCTGTGGAGTGTCCTTATCAAACGCGGTTATTGGAAATACGACTTCCAACTGATAAAGCGAATATTATGTCTCATGATGGCAACTCTTTTGAGTGCACTAGCCCTCTATTACGGATTGAATGTGTTTGTTTTTTTGTCTTTTCCTTTATCCTCACAAGCATCATTTTTCTTGCGCGCGATCACCTTAGCTGGGATCATGATTGGCATATTTTTGATCTATTTTAGTGCCTATTTTTTATTCAACACCCGTTCCTTTTTTCACACGCTTAAAAATTTGAAAAAACGCTCATAATATCTATACTTTGTCAAAAACAATAAAATGAATAACCTTAATTGAAGAAAGAGCACTCCTATGGATACCTTCACACCACTTGTCTTTTCCGGCGTACAACCGAGTGGTCATTTACATCTTGGCAATTATCTTGGAGCCATTCAGCGTTGGGTTGAACTGCAAAACTCTCATCACTGCCTCTATTGTGTTGTGGATATGCATGCGCTCACAGTCAACCCAGATCCCCTTACTTTACGCGAATCCACCAGAACAGTGACAGCAGCTTTTTTAGCCGCCGGTATCGATCCTCAAAAACACATTATTTTTAACCAATCACGTGTTTTTCAACATGCTGAACTCGCCTGGATTTTTAATTGTGTTGCCCGTATCGGCTGGCTTCAACGCATGACACAATTTAAAGATAAAGCGGGAAAAGATCGCGAAAAAGCATCCATCGGGCTTTTTGCCTATCCCACTTTGATGGCTGCTGATATTTTAGTCTATCGAGCAACGCATGTTCCAGTAGGCGAAGATCAAAAACAGCATGTTGAACTCACACGCGATATTGCACAAAAATTTAACAACGACTATGCACAGCGTATTGCCGAATTAAATTTTGGTATCTCTATGCAAACAGATGAAGAAAAAAGACAAGGCTTTTTTCCCCTCCCAGAGGCGCTTATTGGAACAACAGCCACACGCGTTATGTCTTTGCGCGATGGGACAAAAAAAATGTCAAAATCAGATCCTTCAGATTTTTCACGCATTAATTTGACCGATGACGCTGATCTTATCGCAAAAAAAATACGCAAAGCCAAAACGGATTCAGCTCCACTTCCCGATACCCTTGCCGCTTTAAAAGAACGACCAGAAGTAGATAACCTGCTTGGTATTTATGCCGCCTTTGCCAAAGTTAGCAAAGAAAAGATTCTTTTAGAATTTTCTGGTCAACAATTTTCCCATTTTAAAACAGCTCTAGCCGACCTTGTTGTCCATAAGCTTGCCCCTATAACAGAAGAATTACGTCGCCTTCATCAAGAAAGCGGTTATATCGACTCTGTTTTGCATGATGGCGCTAAACGTGCTAGTATGCTCGCAGAAGAAAATATGAAAAAAATTCGTGAAATTATTGGATTTTTGCACAATACATAAAAATAATAAAACTAAAAACTGTAGAGAGCAAAAAAATCGTTTGTACAAAATAGAGAAAGTGCATGATTTCCAAACCCCAAAATCCGAAAAAAGAACCAAAGAAAAAAAACTTAGTTATTATCGATGAAACACCAGAGTGTCGGCGTGCCGTTGCGTTTGCCGCACAGCATGCCCAAAATACCAGTAGAACATTGGTATTACTTTGTGTCGTTGATAGTGTAGAATTTCAACATTTTCTGGGTGTAAACAACGTTATGCGTACAGAATCAAAGCAAAGTGCTCATAAAATATTAGGAGACATTGCCAGTGAAGTCCGCACCACCCATGCGCTTGAAACAGAAATAGTAGTGCGTGAAGGAAAAAAAATTGATGAGATTTCCAAACTGGTCGACGAAGATAAAAGGATTGCACTAATTGTTTTAGCAGCCAGTGGACATACAGAAGGACCAGGACCCCTTGTTCAATTAATCGGGAATAAAGGAACAGCTTTTTCAATCCCTGTCATTGTTATTCCTAGCAATCTTGCCGATGAAGATATTAGATCTATTGCCTAAAAAATATAATATTCTACAACGTAAGATCTTCCCAAGCCTTCATTATAAAAGGAGAATCTATGTTTATTCAAACTGAAACCACCCCAAACCCTGCAACTCTTAAATTCTTGCCAGGACGCGTGGTTCTTTCTGAGGGCGTATTAGAATTTCGTGACCGTGAAGAAGCAGCTAAAAACTCACCTTTGGCGGCTAAACTGTTTAATATTCCCAATATCAATGGTGTTTTTTTAGGCTATGATTTTATCACCGTAAGCAAAAAAGAAGGAGAATGGCAACATCTCAAGCCCGTCATTTTAGGCACAATTATGGAACATTTTCTATCCAATGAGCCAGTGATCACCACCAACGCTACAACACAAGCACAAACCCATGCCCTTAACGAAGAATTTTATGACGAAAAAGATACTGATATTGTCTTAACCATTAAAGAGCTCCTTGAAACGCGTATCCGCCCCGCAGTTGCCAATGATGGTGGAGATATTACTTTTCGCGGATTTGAAAATGGTATTGTTTATCTCAATATGCGCGGCTCCTGCGCTGGATGTCCCTCTTCAACAGCAACTCTCAAACATGGTATTGAAAATCTTTTACGTCATTTTATCCCTGAAGTTTTAGGCGTTGAAGCCATGCCACAATAAATCACAATAAATATTGACCTCAATAGGTAAAATAACCACACCGATTGCCCCTCTTCAACAGCGCTCAAACATGGAATGTAAAGATCTTACGTCATTTTATTCCTGAAATTTTAGAAGTAAGCTATGCAGCCATAAAAATAGAGTACTGTTAAAAAAAATCTGTCCAATAATGATACCTTCACCCACCTTTCACCTCCACATATACCTTAAAAAGCTTTCAAAGCTCCCTTTAGGAAACATACGTTGTTTCAACAAACCAATTTACGTACACAGAAGTACAACGCATGAGCGTACATTTTAAATTTATTTTATCTCATAATCTTGTCATGCAATTTTAATCAAGAAAACACGACCTCGTTACAAAAAAGCCCCCAAAAAAAGAAAACATTGCAAGATAGAGTGCCCATTTGCTTCATCTTTCTCAGCTCTCCAAACGACAAATCACGCAAAATACTTCTTGTAGCAAGCCGGCACCATCATCATATCTGCCAGCCCCCAATGTTGCGATAGCCCTTGGCACTTAAGACGATTCAATAGCCCTTGGCACTTAAGACGATTCATAAGAGTCATTTTTAATCCTTTCTTGTACAGTTTTTACCCACACGCCAGCCCCGCTTGTGGTATGCAAGCAAGTGATTTTAATTGATTTAACATGGAACAGATTTGAAATGAGAGAATCCCACGTTATTCGGGGTTCTAATTCAATATGAATAATGCTAATTTATTATTATAAATCAATATGTTGTAGCAGCAAGTTGACAAAGATCACATTTTGCAACTTGAATGAGAATTCTGACATTCTTCTTATTTCAATTCTGTTTATGTTGCACCAATAAAAATCGTCCGCTTACACAGCACAAACTGGATAATAACAAAAACTATTTTTAATAGCGCTTATGCACACTTTTATAAGAGACTGTTGCAGAACTAAGAGCTGGAAAATGAATGACTGTACGACCTTGTCAAGATCATAGCGTCCTTTTTCCATTCTTAAAATCAAGAATTCCCCCCCTATCATTTTCAATCTCATTTCCATAAATATGACGAAAAAGGTGTAACTACCCATAAAAAATAAATACATCGAAGCCAGATCTATTATGGTTGTTTGAGAAATTATCTGATAAAAAGAAAGAATATTTTTTCAATTCAGCAGGAATAAGTTTGTCTACTTTACGGCGTTGTTCTTCTCATAAAGCGCATACTTTTATTGTTGCTTGTGAGTCAATATCCAGTCCCCTCATAACCGCATATTAAAAGAAAAGAAAGAGTCGCTATTTCTCTGCGATACATGGCTTTGCAATAAAGGAAAACATATTGCTTCTATCTGATTGGTGTAATCTATGAAACAAGAAAAGAAGCCCATTGGAGAAAAATATGCCCAATTAGAGAAGAATGTAAAAATAGGAAACCAATGAAATGCAAAAACAATTGCAAGAAAATAAATGCCTAAACTTTTTTCACAAACTCCGACTTTAAACTCATCTGACCAATCCCTGGAATTTTGCAATCGATATTATGATCCCCATCCACCAAGCGAATATTCTTTACCTTCGTCCCCGCTTTTAAAACAGATGAAGCGCCTTTTACTTTCAGATCTTTTATCACCATAACGGTATCTCCGTTTGTTAAAATCTGACTATTGGCATCATAAACAGTATTGACAAGAACCGTATCATCGTTTTTTTGTGGCCATTCATGTGCGCATTCAGGACACACAAAATTTTCACCATCTTCATAAGTATAAAGACAATCACAACGAGGACATTTGGGATATTGGGTCATAAATTCCCCTTATTAAAAGAAAAATCATTCATTATGACTGGTCATAAAGCAAGAAGTGCTTATTGTCCATTATTTTAGAAAAATGTTTCCCTTTGTTTCAATCCTCATCTGTCAACAGTGTTTATGAATGCCCTCATCACATACCATACATGGGTTTATAAAAATGATTGATCATTATACAACTCAAATGAGTCCCCGCATATCATAAAATTTACGCATTTCATTCTCTCTAATAAATTAATCAAAATCATTTTCTTATACATCACCAATGCAATTAACGAATGGATAAAAAAACAATTAGAAAAGGAACATCTCTGAATAAAACGTTCTCAAAGAGCTAAAAACTATTGCAGCATTGAGAAACAAGAAAATGATGTCCCCAACTTAACCTTTTATTTAAGTAAAGATAACAGTCATAATGTTAGAGAACAGACTGATTTATGATCATAGTCAATGGTTTTGTATATTGAATGAGAGCCGATAAATAAGCTGAGATTCTCTCAACCCCTTTTACATTGAAACAACCAAAACCTTTTGCATGTTACAAGTAGGAAAAGCCGTGTAAAACGATTATCCAAAATACTAAATACTCTCAAATATAAGAGCCAACATTGAAAGCGGGCAAAGTGAATAATGGTGCCGTCTTACTCTCTCATAAGCGTAAAAATGGTGCTGCTCAATGAAGGGACGGTTATCCCTTTCAAAGCAACACGCATAAGATGCGTTTTTAGTGTCTTGAGAGAGAAGATTCTTTAAAACAAACATATGAAATGTGCAACAATGATCGTATTTTGTTTTGTATGAGAAACATTCTCCTATTAAACAAAAATTTCTATCAAGCCATTGAGCAAACCCATTGGACATAAATGCTCCGATTATGCTCGATTATAATTTCCTACAGCATTTAGTTTTAAGAATCCGGCAGTTTTAGGAATCCGATTGATATGTAAGAGAGGAAAAAACAAAGAGAGCTTGAAAATGGAAGATCTCCCTTATGCACATAAAATCACGCCCCTAAAATCACACCCATGTGATCAATCATCATACCTTTACAAAAAAACATTCCAATGATCTTAGGTGATAATATCAGGGTGATCTCTCCCCAATGCTTGTTGTATATTTAACAGTTTTAATGCCACCTGTTGCAAAGGTTTAAGAACGTCTTGCGGATTAAAATTGTGTTTGCGCGGATCACTTTCATATTGTTCAAAATAAAGCCGTAAAGTAGCACCTAGCGTCCCTGTTCCCGACAAACGAACCACCAACCGTGCGCCATTCTCGAAAAAAATACGGATACCTTGCTGCGTACTAACGCTCTGATCAACGGGATCATGATATGTAAAATCATCTGCTTTTTTGACGAAAAATCCAGCAATTTCAGTTCCTGCATGTGGTAAGTGCGCACGCAAATGCTCTATAATTTCCAAAGCTTTGTCTGCTTCGACTTCTTCATAATCATGCCGTAACGTGTAAAAACGCCCATAGGTGTGCCAATGCTGTTGAACAATTTGTGCGACAGTTTTTTCTGTTACCGCTAAAAGATTTAACCAAAATAATACAGCCCATAAACCATCTTTTTCGCGGATGTGATGAGAGCCCGTTCCAAAGCTTTCTTCACCACAAAAGGTTACTTTTCCCGCATCCAAAAGGGTTCCAAAAAACTTCCATCCCGTTGGCGTTTCAAAAAAGTTTAGTCCTTTTTTTTCCGCAACCAGATCAGCAGCACGCCCCGTCGGCATAGAACGTGCTATCCCCACCACGCCTTTCCGATATCCTTTAATGAGGTGTGCATGTTCAGCCATAATAGCCAAAGAATCCGAAGGCGAAACAAATTGTTGACGACCAATAATGAGGTTACGATCTCCATCACCATCAGAGGCTGCGCCAAGATCTGGTCCTTTCTCTGACATCAATAAATCATAAAGAGCCTTGGCATAAACCAAATTGGGATCTGGATGACCGCCTCCAAAATCTGGCAAAGGAATACCATTAACCACCGTCCCTTCAGAAAATCCTAAACATTTTTCAAAAATTTCATGAGCATAAGGCCCTGTTACCGCATGCATGGCATCAAACCGTAAAGTAAGACCTCGATCAACGGCCTTGGCAATACAGTCGAAATCAAAAAGCTCCTGCATCAAAGAAACATAATCAGCGACAGGATCAATAATATCAATCCGCATGGCTCCCATAAAGATCGTACCTTGCCTATCTAAATCAATATCTGGTGCTTCAAGAATTTTATAAAAAGAAAGACGTTGCGATGTTGCAAAAATAGCATCACATAAAGAATTAGGAGCGGGCCCACCATTGGAAACATTGTATTTAATACCACAATCTCCTTCTGGACCACCAGGATTATGGCTTGCAGAAAGAATAAGTCCACCATGGGCATGAGTTTTACGAATAAGATGCGAAACGGCAGGTGTAGAAAGAATACCGCCCCTTCCCATTTTAATAAGAGAGACACCATGCGCCGCCGCCATCTTCAACACAATCTGAAGGAGAGTACGATTAAAAGTGCGCCCATCCCCCCCAAGAATCAACATTTTTCCTTCAAGAGGCCCAATGTTATTAAAAAGAGACTGTATAAAGTTTTCTACATAATGGGGTTGTTGAAAAACAGACACTTTTTTGCGCAAACCAGACGTTCCCGGTTTTTGCCCCTCAAAAGCCGTGGTTAAAACTGTCTTTACGGTCATATCAATCCTTCATATTCTTTCCTTTAACTTTAAGGTGAAGAGTATCCAAAGTCGACCATTAATTCTACTTGACGGAAGTGTGAAATATTTGCACACTCACCAGAAGTAAGAATTTTTAAAGAAGCCCTTTTATTTAAAACGCTTTTTGCCATATGTTTTTAAATACGAAGGCTGTTTTAAAACAAAATTTTCGTAAAAGAATACAGGAGCATCATGATGATGAAAAAAACAGTTCCCAATGTAACATTCCACACACGCGTACGCGATGAATCAGTGGATGGAGACAATCCTTATCGGTGGCAAGAAGTTAACAGCGATGCTTACTTTAAAGGAAAGCGTGTTATTCTTTTTTCTCTTCCTGGAGCTTTTACCCCTACTTGCTCAACCTTTCAGCTGCCTGATTTTGAAAAACTCTATGATGAATTTAAACAAGCGGGTATTGATGAAATTTATTGTCTTTCCGTCAATGATGCTTTTGTCATGAATGCTTGGGGAAAAGCACAAAATATCAAAAACGTGAAATTAATTCCCGATGGCTCTGGTGAATTCACGCGCAAAATGGGTATGCTGGTTGCAAAAGACAATGTTGGTTTCGGCATGCGATCATGGCGCTATGCAGCTGTTATTAATGATGGTGTGGTTGAACAATGGTTCGAAGAAACAGGTTTTTCAGATAATTGTGCAACAGATCCTTACGAAGTTTCTTCACCACAAAATGTTTTAAAAGCCTTGAAAAGCTAATTCCCCCAATCGTCTATTTAAACAAAATTTTACGACACAAATCTCCCTCCTCAGGAAATTTGTGTCGTTTACTTTTTGCAACCTCTATTCGTGAAAGCAGACACGATAAGTTGATTGTGCGCCTTCAGTGAGAAAATATTCCAACAATAATTTTTCAATAAATCTTTCATGTTTTAACGGCTTTGCAAAAGCTTGGAAAATTGCCGATGAAAAATCCCGTTGTGGGACTAAAAAATCAAAGAGTTAACAGCTGTTGCACGCTATCAAAAAATGAGGATGCAATTGCCAAATGCGCAAATTCATGCAAAACTCTCTCGGAAACATCAAGGATTAACATATAGATAAACTATGCAAAATCAACGCTCAGCTCCTCATATTGAGAAAACCTTTATGTTGAAAATGGTTTGATTTATAGAGATAATTTATAATTTTGCATATTGAATGTGAAAGCTGAATATCATAAGAGTGTCTCATTTTATCCCTTCTTATATTGCAACCATCAAAACCATTTTCTTGCCCACGACATGTGGGATTGGCATATGAATAAACGATTAAAAAGAGTGGAAATGCTTCTCGTAAATGCTTTCAAAGGCGAAAGCTGTGAACATCAAGACTGCAAGGTTCACAAAAGCATCAAGAGGGAAAATACAGATCAAACATTTGTTTGAAGAGGCGCACAGTTCAAATTAACTTATGTCTCATAAAAAGAAGCAAATATGGTATAAAAACTGCTCTGCATAAAGAACCGTTTATAAAGAAGATTCAATCAAAAAAATCCCGCAAACATTCCAATTCACATACCATAAACAGACTCATTACTGTTCTCATAGCCATTTATTCTAAGCTTTTATTTTTCTCTAAGAGAAAAACGGTTAAAGAAGTTGTTTATTCGGGTATTCTACCGTAAAGTGTGCTTCTATCTCTTCCTCTTCATCAAACTCAAAATCTTCATCACATTCAGGAAGACCAAAAATATCTGGATTGATGAAATAACAATCTTTTTTTGTCCCCTTCGCTACAATTTTATTTGTTTCTAATTCTTTGATACCTTCTTTAAAACTTTCAAAATTAAGATATTCTGGTTCTTGAATTGAAAGATCGCAAGTCAAAAATTCTTCAAGAATATCATGATCCAATGTTATCTGATCAAACCATAAATCCACATCATCCCCCTCATCTAACATTTTCCCTACCTGCCACAACATCACAAAAAATGCTTTCATACCACTAAATGATAGCCCAAAAATCATACGCCGACACGACGAGGCGCCTGAAAAGGTAATTTGCGGAAGATCTTCAAATCCGAAATTTGAAGGAGGAAGTTTAAATGATTTTCCAATATTCTCAGGTCTTTCAAGAATAAAGGGATTTCGTTCATAGAGCAGAGTAAAATCATATTGGACCATTTTCATTTCTCCGTTAAAGAATTGACTTTATGAAAAATGCATATTATTAGTAAGTTACCATTATGGCAGCTTACAATTCATCCAAACATGCTCCTGTAAAAAATTGTTCGATTTAAGTCATTCCATTGTTTTTTGAAGCTTAAAAAGTCTTTTAGGATAAAACGCTCTAGTTCTCCCTCCTTTTGCAATAAGGCTAGATTTTGTAATGTCCAAGAAGAGAACATCAAAGGATTTGATACTCATAGATGAGAATTCAAAGATGAAGCCAATATGAACTTGTCAATATTTTTATAAACTTTTGCAGAAGCTTTACGTGAAACCCTTTAATTTTCTCAGAGTTTTTGTTCGTTACAATTTTTTTTGCTCATTTTAACGCATTATCATCGCATCCTCAGAAGGGCACGTTTTATAGCAAATAGCGCTTATTTATCTCTTAAAAAATCTCTCTTTTATGCCGCACGCACTTCAAAACCCCGCTTTTGAACGCGTGCACCAACACGTATAAACGAGCAAAGCACAAATTTTAAAAATTGAATTTCAAATTTCCAAAATATTTCAAACAATCACCTCGATAAAGACCTTTACCATTATCATTTTTGGGCGGCTAAAATATCCTGTACTGTTTTGACCAATTGTTCTTCATCAACCGTCACTTGTGCTGGTCGACTTTCACGCCATGTTTGATTATCCTTAATTTCATGAGACAAACGCGCCCCTTCAATCAAATCTTTAATCTGTATTTTTCCGCTCTCACGTTCTTGTGAGCCTTGGATAACCACACAAGGCGCTTGGCGTCGATCTGCATATTTCATCTGCGCTTTTATCCCCGATGCCCCCAAATAGAGCTCAGCACGAATTCCCGCACCACGCAACTGCATCACCATTTTTTGATAACCAGCAACCGCCTCTGGCTCTTTATCCATCATCAGCACCACAACCGGCCCTGTTGTCTCCTTCATAGGCAACTTTCCAAGATTTTGCAAAGCAGCGATCAAGCGTGAGACCCCGATTGAAAAACCTGTTGCTGGAATGTTTTCACCACGAAAGCGTGCCACCAATCCATCATAGCGCCCACCACCACCAACGGAGCCAAAAACAACTTTCAGCCCATCATCATTGAAAACATCAAACAGCAACGTAGCCTCAAAGACAGGACCTGTATAATAATCCAGTCCACGCACCACCGATGGATCAATCTTGATACGATTCTGAAAGCCATTTGCGGCAAAAATTGCTTGCATTTCCTCAAGCTCACAAATTCCCTCACGCCCTTGAACATGATCACCAACCACTTCTTTAAGAGCCTCAAGCGTTTCTTCTGCTGTTTCAGCTCCAGCAGCAGTTAAGGTAAGAATACACTCAATCTCTTTATCCTTAAGCTCCGCCCCTTTTGTAAAGTCACCACTTTCATCCAAACGCCCTTTTCCCAAAAGCAAACGCACCCCTTCAGAACCAAATTTATCCAGCTTATCAATTGCTCTTAAGACAGTTAAGCGCTTTTCAGCCTGCTCATTTCCCCCCAAACCAATTTTCTCTAAAACACAATCGAGAATTTTTCGGTTGTTCAGACGAATGGCATATTCATGATGCTGAAACCCTAGTTTTTCCAAACTATCGGCTGCCATCATACAAATTTCGGCATCAGCTGCTACCGTTGGTGTTCCAACAATATCCGCATCAAACTGCATAAATTGCCGAAACCGCCCTGGACCTGGTTTTTCATTGCGAAAAACAAAGCCAAGACGATAACTGCGATAAGGCTTTGGCAAAACTTCAAAATTCTCGGCAAAATAACGAGCAAGAGGCGCGGTAAGATCATAGCGCAAAGACATCCATTGCTCATCATCATCTTGTAGCGAAAAAACGCCCGCATTTGGACGATCTGAATCCGGTAAAAACTTACCCAGCACATCTGTATATTCAAAAATTGGTGTTTCCAGTGCTTCAAAACCATAAAGTTCATAAACTTCACGAATTTGCGCAATCATTGTTTCAGTTGCATACAACTGTGCACTTGTACGATCAACAAAACCCCGGGGTAAACGGGCTTTGGTTTTTTCTTGTTTTGATAACATATTTTTCTCTAACAACAATATATATTCACCGATAACGTGTGTCTATCTTATAGAAACAAACGCTGCAATAACTTTATCAACTGGAAACTGGTAACAATATACATAAGCTTTTTCTTTTAAAAGATGCAAACCTTTACCCTTAAGGCAATCTACTGAAAATATTTGCATTTTCAATAGGAACATAGCCCCCCGCTCAACATGAAATGCCCGCTTAACATTCAATGAAAAGACATCTGTGCTTGTTGAAAGAAACCTCAAAGCGACTGTTGATTCTGGATAAATCGGAAGCATCCCCCTCAAAAGCCCTCCCTTTCAGAATTCTTCAGATTTATTACAGATGCAAAAATCCTCAAGACATCAGTGTGCTTTGCGCTTGTTCTGCAAAATGATTGATAACATTTTTTAAATCAACAATATTTCGTCCAGCATCTGTAATAGAGCGTGATACAGAGGGAATAACATTCTGCCAAAGTCTTTGTGGAAATTGATTTGCTAGTTGTGTCATTGTTCCACCTTGAGCGCCAATACCCGGAACGAGAAACAGACTATTTTTTAACTGCTCGATTGTGTCTTTTGATTCAGATCCTAATGTCGCTCCTATAACCGCACCTATGGGGCCAATATTATGATAAATAACCGAAGACTGACTATTATAATCACAAATACACTGTGCAAGATGAAGAGAGAGTGTCTGATCACCAATAAGCGCATTTCGTATTTGTTTCCCCTCTGGATTAGAAGACTGAACAACCACAAAAACCCCTGCTCCTGTTTCTTCTGCAACCTTTATCAGAGGAATAAGAGCATCAAAACCCAAAAAAGGATTAACTGTCATGGCATCCACCTTGAACGCACTACTTGGACCAAGCCAAGCCTTACCATAGGCTTCAGCAGTAGAGCCAATATCCCCCCTTTTTGCATCAGCCAGAACCAATATGCCTTGTTCGTGTGCATTTTCAATCAGTTCTTTGAGAGCTTGAAGACCTTCCACACCATATAATTCAAAAAATGCGACTTGCGGCTTTATAATACCCACTTTACCAACAACTGCTGTTAAGAGAATATCACAAAAATCTTTTAGACCTTTATAATCAAAGCTTAGTTTCCACGATTGCAAAACTTTATGGCTCGGATCAAAGCCAATACAAAGAGGTCCATAGATTTCACGATTTTTAAAAAAAGTTGAACGAAACATTTTATATCCTAACAAGATCTCTCTTTAAACTTTTTGATACAATCAAAAAGAAAAGCATTTGTCAAAAGAATACAATAGCGAAAACACAAAGAAAGATCTCTCTATACAAAATGTGCTTTTATTTATGAAACATAAATATATTCCCATTTGTAACGCTTATCATATGTTTATCAACAAAAACATTGTCATGAGATAAAAATTCAAATTTATGAAAGAATATAAACAAAACAGCATCTATATTATAATGACCTCATAAAGCCCTATAGACATGCCTTGTCGTTTTCACCCCCCTTTTTTATGATCAACAAAAACTCTCTATGAACGCGCTTTAAACAAAAGTTTCAAAAGAAAATGCCCCATCATGATGATCTCGATCTTAACTTTAGATCTTTCCTATTTCTTTTGGCGCATATCTATCCCTTTTGGAACATAATTAGCAAAAAGGCATTGTATCTCCAGCATATTCAAGGAGATAAAACATGGAAACTCGC